>CAJASG010000727.1 GCA_903944555.1 uncultured beta proteobacterium | reverse complement strand
ACGAGCCCATGGCCGGCATGAACGTGGAAGAAAAGCAGGACATGTGCCGCTTCATCCTGGACGTGAATGACGAGTTTGGGACCACCGTGGTGCTGATCGAGCACGACATGGGCGTGGTGATGGACATCTCCGACCGCGTGGTGGTGCTGGACTACGGCAAGAAAATTGGCGACGGTACCCCCGAAGAAGTACGCAACAACGAAGAAGTGATCAGTGCCTATTTGGGCACCAGTCATTAAGGGATAAAAAATGGCATTCTTTCTTGAAACACTATTCGGCGGCCTGATGGCCGGCATGCTTTACTCCTTGGTGGCGCTGGGCTTTGTCTTGATCTACAAGGCGTCCGGCGTGTTCAACTTTGCGCAGGGCGCCATGGTGCTGTTCGCGGCGCTGGCAATGGCCCGGTTTGCGGAGTGGATTCCGATATACGCCGGCATCACCGATCCAATCGCCGCCAATGTCATTGCCTTTTTAGGCGCCGGAGTGGTGATGTTTGTGGTGGCCTGGGTGATCGAGCGGCTGGTGTTGCGCCACCTGGTCAACCAGGAGGGCACGACCCTGTTGATGGCCACGCTGGGCATCACCTACTTCATGGAAGGCCTGGGCCAAACCCTGTTTGGCAGCAGCATCTACAAGATCGATATTGGCATGCCCAAAGACCCGGTCATGATTTTGGAGAGCACCTTTGAAGGCGGCATCATGATCAACAACGAAGATCTGTATGCCGCCGTCATCGCGGCCGCCCTGGTGGCGCTGTTGAGCGTGTTCTTCCAGAAAACCGCCACCGGCCGGGCCCTGCGTGCGGTGGCCGATGACCACCAGGCGGCCCAAAGTATTGGCATCCCCTTGAACCGTATCTGGGTCATCGTCTGGTGTGTGGCCGGGGTGGTTGCCTTGGTGGCCGGCATGATTTGGGGCAGCAAGCTGGGTGTGCAGTTTTCGCTGACCACGGTGGCCTTGCGTGCCTTGCCGGTGGTGATTTTGGGGGGCTTGACCTCGGTGCCCGGCGCCATTGTGGGTGGGCTGATTATTGGTGTGGGTGAGAAGTTGTCCGAGGTATACCTCGGGCCTTACGTGGGCGGCGGGATCGAGATCTGGTTTGCCTATGTGCTGGCGCTGGGCTTCTTGCTGGTTCGTCCGCAAGGCCTGTTCGGCGAAAAAATCATTGACCGCGTATGACACATTCAGGATTGGGTCTCACCACTGACGCGCAACATTGCCCGGGAGTTTGGGTGGCAGTGTGTTTTGCGCAGGTCAAGGAGGAGCCCGCAAAGCGGGCGGGGGACACGAAGCAAAGCGCACTGCCACCCGGACTCCTAGCGCGAACCACTGCGAAATAGATTGAGAGAAAAACATGTTCTACAGAGAAAACGGTCAATTCAAAACCTCCTACCGGGCGGACCAGCAGATCTTGCCCATCGCGCAAGACCGCCTGGCGCTGTTGCTGCTGTTGGTGGTGGCCTTCCTAGCCGTTCCACTCATGGCCAGCGACTACATGTTTCGCGCCATTTTGATCCCCTTCCTGATCTTTTCACTGGCCGCCATTGGGGTGAATATTCTGGTCGGTTACTGCGGCCAAATCTCACTGGGCTCAGGCGCCTTCATGGCCGTGGGTGCGTATGCGGCATACAACTTCTTTGT
>CAJASG010000726.1 GCA_903944555.1 uncultured beta proteobacterium | reverse complement strand
GATCTGGCCGACAACCCGCATGCCCCTGGGCGGGTGGGGCGCAACTATGGGGCGGAGCCGGACGTCGCGCGCGTACTTCAGGAGGGCAAACCCGTGGTTGGCCGCCCCAGGTTGGGCTCTGTGGTGAACGTGCCGGTGATTCCGCTGGCGGTGCCCGTGTTGGATCAGAAGGGCCGTGTGGTGGGCGCCATTATTGGCCTCACCGATCTGGGTGCGCCCAACTTTCTGGACCAGATATCCTCCACCGCCTATGGCAAGACCGGCGGGTTCTTGCTGGTGGCGCCGCAACAACGCCTGGTGATTACCGCCACCGACAAGTCGCGCAGCATGGGCGCATTGCCCCCGCCGGGGGAAAACCCGGCCATGGATGCCATGCTGGGTGGGCGTGAGGGCACGGACATCTGGCGCCGCCCCAATGGGGTAGAGGTCTTGACCTCGGCCAAGACCATACCCAGCTCAGGCTGGATGGTGGCGGTGACCTTGCCAACGGAGGAAGCATTTGCCCCGATTAGTCAATTTCAGCGCGGCGTTTTAGGGACGGCGCTGGCCCTGAGCCTGTTCGCGGTGCTGCTGGTTTGGCTCTTGCTTAAGCGCCAACTGGAGCCCCTTGCGATGGCCGCCGCCGAATTGCGCCTGCGTGCCGGCACCCAGGCGCGGTATTACCCGCTGGAGGTGGTGCGCGAAGACGAGATTGGCGACCTGGTGGGGGGATTCAACCGTTTGCTGGCAGACTTGCAGGAGAGCGCGTACAACCAGCAAGACACCGCCAGGGCCCTGGCCATTGCCGCCGAGCTGCAAGAGCGCACGGGTGAAATAGCACAAGTGGGGGGCTGGCAGGTGGATCTGCACACCATGGAGCTCAATTGGACGCGCGAGACCTTTCGCATCGCCGAGGTGCAGGGCACCAAGGAGCCCGCGCTGGCCGAAGGTATCAACCTGTTTGCGCCGCAGGCGCGCCCCACCATCACGGCGGCCATTCAAGCCGCCGTGGACCACGGCACGCCCTATGACCTGGAATTGCCCATCATTGGCGCCTTGGGTACGCACAAATGGGTGCGCACCCAGGGGTTTGCAGTCATGGCGGGCAGCAAGGCCATTCGCCTGCATGGCACGTTTCAGGACATCACCCAGCGCAAGCAGGCCGAAATTCTCATGGCTGCGGCGCTGGCCGAAAAGACGGCGCTGCTCAACGAGGTGCACCACCGGGTGAAGAACAACCTGCAGGTGATCACCAGCCTGATGCGCCTGGAGGCCGCGCGTGCCGACCAGAGCGGCAGTGATGTCAAAACTGTGCTGGGCGGCATGCAGGCGCGCATTCGCTCCATGGCGTTGCTGCATGAGTCGCTGTACCGCTCTGGCACGTTTGCAGCGGTGGACTTGGGGGCGTATTTGCGCCAGCTCAGCCAGCAGGCATTTCGCTCCATGGCGCCCAATGGCGCGAGCGTTGGTCTGGAGCTGGAACTGGCCCCGGTGTTGGTGAGTCTGGACAAGGCAACGCCGGTGGGGCTGCTGGTGAACGAACTTTTGTCCAATTGTTTCAAGCATGCCTTTCCGCTGGGGCGCAGTGGTACCGTGCGTGTGACCTTGCAAGAATCGGTGGATGGCCAATGCCGCCTGGCCGTGAGCGACAACGGAGTGGGCTTGCCAGAGAATTTTGTACAAAAGCGGGAGAAGTCGCTAGGCTTGACGCTGGTGTCGGATCTGGCGGGTCAGCTGGGCAGCGTTTTGAAAATTGAGCCTGGACCCGGCTGCAGTTTCGCGTTGGTGTTTGAATGCAAGTCGGAGGCAACCCAATGAACCAAGCCCGAATATTGGTGGTGGAAGACGAGGCCGTCGTCGCCCGCGACATTGCGCTGCAGCTCACCATGCTGGGCTACGCCCCAGTGGGGCATGCAACCCGCGGGGAACAGGCCATTGCGCTCGCGCTGGAGCTGCACCCCGACCTGGTGCTGATGGATATTCAGCTCGGTGGTGCGATGGACGGTATCGCTGCGGCTGAGATCGTGCGGGAGAAGACGATGATCCCGGTCGTCTTTCTTACCGCGTACGCCTCCGATGACACCCTGGAGCGGGCCAAAAAAGTACATCCCTATGGCTATGTGCTCAAGCCATTTTCGGAGCGGGAACTGCGCACCGTGCTGGAGATGGCGCTGTACAAATGCACCGCCGAGCGGCAGTTGCAAGAAGCTGCGCTGCACACCCAGGCCATTCTGAATAACGTGGCTGATGGCGTGATCACCATCAACGACCAGGGCGTGATGGAAACGGTCAACCAAGCGGCCTGCGCCATCTTCGGCTACCGTTTGACGGAAATGCTGGGGAAAAACGTGTCCATGCTGATGCCCCAGCCCGACCAGGACCGCCACGATGGCTATCTGGCCCACTACCGCGATACCGGGGAGGCCCGCGTCATTGGCATGGCGCGCGATGTCCTGGGGCAACGCAAAGACGGAAGCCCTTTTCCCATGACCTTGTCGCTGTCGCGTACGCAGCGTGCCGGGCGCAACATCTTTATTGGTTCCATCCGCGACAACACCCAGCAGCAGCACTATTTGCAGGAGCTGGACCGCCACCGCCACCACCTGGAGGAGTTGGTGAATGTGCGCACCGCCGAATTAACCGTGGCACGACAACAAGCCGATGCCGCCAACCAAGCCAAGGGTACCTTTGTGGCCCACATGAGCCATGAGATCCGAACGCCCATGAATGCGATTTTGGGCTTTACGCACTTGCTGCAAAGTGACGAGCCGACGCCAGCACAGCGGTTGTCCCTGGGCAAGATCGAGCGCGCCGGGCAGCACATGCTGGCGGTCATCAATGAGGTGCTGGACTTCACCAAACTGGAGGCCAATGCCGTGGTCCTGGAAAGCATGGACTTTCACCTGCCTTCACTGCTGCGTGATGTGCTGTCCTTGGTGAGTGCCACTGCGCAGGACAAGGGCTTGCGCGTTGAGGTGCTACCCGGCAATGCGCCGGACTGGCTGCGCGGGGACCCCACCCGGCTTCGCCAAGCCCTGTTGAACTATGTCTCCAACGCGGTGAAGTTCACCGACCAAGGCGGCGTAACCGTTCGCGTGACTTGCCCTGCGCCGCAGGATTCCCCAAGCGCCGAAGGTGCGCTGATGGTGCGCTTTGAGGTGACGGATACCGGCATTGGTATTGCGGGCGAAAAATTGGAGCAACTTTTCAAACCCTTTGAACAGGCCAACGCCTCTACCACCCGCCAGTACGGGGGCACGGGGCTGGGCTTGGCAATCACCTCGCGGCTAGCCCACCGCATGGGCGGTGATGCCGGTTTGCACAGTGAGCCTTGCGTGGGCAGCACGTTTTGGTTCAGCGCCTGTTTGCTGCCCGGCCAGGCACAAGCGCAAAGCGCTTCGCTGTCGGTGGAAGAGTCAATTCAAGCGTTGCGCCTGCGGTATCCCGGCGCGCTTGTGTTGTTGGTGGATGACGACCCGTTTAACCGCGAAGTTGGCATGGAGCTGTTGCAGGCAGCAGGCTTGCGCGTGGACACGGCGGCCGACGGGTTCGATGCTGTGTGCCAAGCCCAGGTGACGCTGTATGACCTGGTCTTTATGGACGTGCAGATGCCGGTGGTAAACGGCCTGGAAGCAACCCAGCGCATACGGGCCTTGCCAGGCTGGGGCCAAGTCCCGATCCTGGCACTGACCGCCAATGCGTTTGCACAGGACCGCCAGATGTGCCTTGAGGCAGGGATGAATGAACTGTTGGTCAAGCCGATCAACCCGAAGAAGCTCTACGCTGCCATCTTGGCGTGGTTGAGCCTGTCAGAAACCACGATTGCAGGGAATAAATAGTATGTCGTCTCAGGAGTCTCCCCCCGCCTTGTGGCGCTGGATGCTGGTGCCATGGTTGGTGTTTGGCTTGTGCCTGGTTCCGCTGTGGGACAACACGCCGTGGGTGGCGCTACTGGCTGCGCTGGCCGCCGGTTTGGTGGTCGGCATCTCGCTGTGGTGGTTGGTGGTGCGAGCGCGCCAGGCGCTGCAGCAGGGCCCGTCGGAGCAGGACCAAGCGGACCGCGCCCGCCTGGAAGAGCTGACCGCGCTTTTGGAAAATGTGCTGCCTGCCTGGCAGCACCATGTGGTGTCCGTGAAAACCCAAACCGAAGAAGCCGTGCTGCAATTGACCACCCGGTTTGCCGTGGTGTTGCAGGAGTTTGACTTGGCGGGCATTGGCGGCGGGATGCGGGCGGACGCCGAAGCGACGCAGATGGGTGGCACCATCGGTTTGTTGGCCTTGTGTGAGCGTGAGCTGCAACCCGTGGTTGGCTCACTGAGTATGGTCATTGAAGGCAAAGACGCCATGTTGACCCATATGCAAAATCTGGCGTCGGAAACCGCCGGTTTAAGTGCCATGGCGGCTGAGGTGAGCAGCATTGCCGCGCAGACCAATTTGCTGGCCATCAACGCGGCCATTGAAGCGGCGCGTGCAGGCGAGACCGGCCGTGGCTTTGCGGTGGTGGCGGCCGAGGTGCGCAAGTTGTCACAACGTTCGGCCGAGACCGGGCGTCAGATCGCCGCGCGGGTCAACCAGGTAAGCGCCATCATGGGCCAGACCTTAAGCAGCGCGCGCGAGTCGCATGCGCAAGACAAGCTGTCGGTGTCCCTGTCCGGCAATATCGTCGAAGATGTGCTGAACCATGTGCGCAAGATGGGGGCCTCGGCAGATGCCATGCACAGCCATGGCATGGTGGTGCGCGGTGAGGTCGAGCACCTGCTGATGGCCATGCAGTTTCAAGACCGCGTGTCGCAGATGCTCAGCGGCGTGAATGACGACATGGTGCGCCTGGCGCACGCCATGGAGTCGAGCAGCGACAATGCGCTGCCCAGTGTGCAAGAGTGGATGGAGTCGCTCAGCAAGACCTACACGATGGAAGACCAAAAGCACCACCGCTAGTGCCCCGCCAACAATAATTACTATTTACCACCATGCAAAAACCTGTCACACCCCCCCGCAATTCCCCGAAAACCCGCGATGCACTCAGGGTGCTGGTGGTGGACGACGATCCGCTGCAGCTCGAAATCAATGCAGACTTGTTGCGCAGTTTCGGCATTGTGGATATCACCACCGCGACCAGTGGCGACCTCGCGCTCAAGGCCGTGGGCCGGTCCGCGTTCGACCTGATGCTGAGCGACCTTCACATGCCCGGCATGGATGGGTTCCAGTTCATGGAGGCGGTGGCCCGCAATGGTTTTTCCGGGGCACTGATCATCGTGTCTGGCCAGAGCAGCGATGTGATGCACTCCGCGTCCTTGGTGGCGCAGCTGCGCCGGTTCAAGTTGCTGGGAACCTTGGGCAAGCCGGTGCAGCGCTCCAATTTGTCGGAGCTGCTTGCCAAGCTGTCTGTTTAGGCGGCTGGGTCGAGGTGGCGCAGTATGGCTGCGTGAATCGGGACAAACAGGGGGCGCAGGCTTTTGGCGATGGCCAGGCTGGTCGCGCTGTCCTGCGAGCGTGCGGCTTGCTCTAACAGCAGGCACTCGTGGGCGAACGCCGACGCACCAATGTTCAGCGCCGTGGATTTGGCGCGGTGCCCCATATCACCCAACAAGGCCAAGTCCTGGCTGGCCACGGCGCCATCGATTTGCGCCAGCACGTCCTCCAACGATTGAATAAACAGCAGCGCATACCTGCGCACTTTGGCCGCGTCGTGGCTGGCCAATTCTTCCAAGACGGAGAGATCCAGAGTGAGTGTCATGGGTGAGAGTGTATGAGCCCGCGATGCGGGTTGCAACGAGTCCCCAGCGCACAGGGAAACTTTAGCGTGAATGTGGTTCCCATTCCAGGATTGCTTTGAACGGACAAACTCCCCCCCAGGGGGCCATGCACGATGTTGTGTGAGATGTACAGACCCAGACCGGTGCCCCCTTGCCCCAGCATCGCCCTTGCAGCGAAGAAGACCAAAAAAAAATAGGAGCTACTCACGCAATGTACATGGGGGCTAGAGGCCTATTTGGTTCCAAAAATCTGCTGCAGCATGGGTGCTGCATCCAGGTAGTTCAGCGCGATGGGCTGCATGCCAGCCGCAGTGCGCAGCACCAAGCTGGGGAATCCGTTGATAGGCGCGTTCCGTGCAAAGTCCAGCTCTTCGCGCAACTGGGCTTCGGTGGTGGCACCCAGCAAGATGGCGGTAAAAGCCTCGCCATCCAAGCCCATGCCCTGGGCCAGCGCCACCAGCGTGCTGATGTCTGATGGGTTGCGGGCCTGCAGGTAATAGGCCTCCTGGATCGCCAAAATCATGCGCTCTTCAGCAGTCGGGTCCAACTGCCTGGCCGCCAGCACGGCGCGGCATGCGTTGTAGGTAGACCGCCGTGGCGTGCACGCTGTCCAGAAATCAAAATTGAACTGCGTGCCCGGCACCCGCGCCTGAATGCCCTGCCACACGCCCTGCAGCTTGGCACGCATGGCGGGGTCCATGGGCACATCGCTGTCCGGAGCCAGGCCGCCCACCACGCGCCGCACGCGCAGATTGGGTGGCAACTGCGTGCGCAGCTGCGTCCAGGTGGGCCTGAACGCCCAGCACCAGCTGCACATCGGGTCATGAAAGTGGAGGAGTTCAGGCGTCATCGTTCCATTGGAGCACATGCCATCAGGTTAGGAAGCAGATGCTGCTGTGGTGGGCAGGAGCGTTCCTACATGGTGCCGGGAGCGTGGTCCGACGGCTCTAGGCCCAAAGCGGTCCTACCGAATTTCAGATAGCCGTTGTTGCCGCCAGTGCCAAATTGCCCAGGCGTGCCGAAGATCGGTTGCCACCCATTAAGCGTCGAATGCTGAGTTTCAATGCGGACTACTTGACCACTACACTGGCCAGCCAAAACAGGCATTGGTGGCAACAGAGTAGGGCGAAAAAGATTAGAAATAGCACACTGCCAATCGGATTGGCCTGCATGACCAGTATCAGGTCCGTTGCTGAATTCAGGATCGAACGAATGTCAGGCATTGCCTGTCCGATGTGAATGAGGTTTAGTATTTTCAATTGGAGTCCTTAGTTACTGTTAACGGGCTTGGGGCAAGACGCCTTTCTTTCCCTATGCTGTGTAACTTCTGCTCCAAGGGGTCGTCGAAGGCCATGCACTCGGTCATCGGCATCAGCCTCAAACGACTATGGCTCCCTAGACAGCACGTCAAGAGGTGCCCATAGGCTCGGTGTTGCGCGGTTGGGTTTGAGCGCCAGCAGCTAGGATGTGGAGGCGCAGCCTGCTGGGTTGTTTTAGGCCACCAACTTGTAATCAGCGAAACGGCCGTTCAAGACGCAGCCCAGGTCCTTGATCGAACGTGTTGAGGTCTTTCGGTTTCAAAACAAAAAGGAAACTCAAATGGGATGGAATGATCGACAAGAGGCCGATGACGGCTTCGCTGATTTTCTTCAAGAACTCTCTGATATAGGATGTCTTGAGGGTGCTGAACTCGGAGTAGTAAAGCAAGGGATCGGCCAGGGTCGTGATTCGCTGAGTGACAAACAACGGTTCATTTTTGACAACGTCCTTGCCGCCCATACAACAAAAAAATGTGCGCGCTGCGACTGCGATAACCTTTGGTCTGAGATGCGTGAGTCGCTCGACAATGGCGGAATGTGCAGCCACTGCGCACACCAGATACAAAAGAACGACTAGCGAGTTCGCAGGTAAATTGCCACTTCATTGATGTCTTTGGAGTGGCGCGGATTTCCACGAACACATCATCGGTTTGCCGTAGATATCGAATCACAATGAACACCAACCAAATTAAACGTCTATTCCTCGTCCTCCTGATTCCCTTCCTCTTATTGTCTTCTTGGATTTATGAGGGGAAAGTACAGAACACTTATTTAGTCGTCTGCGGACAGGATAAAGATCGCTTCAACTGCACGGGTATCCCTAGTGAGGGTCTGCCCTACCACCACATAAATTACAGCATAAAAATCTCTGACTTCCATGTCGCCCCCCTTCGATCCTTCTATGAGGAAGTCATATCTACTACTGCTGGGCGTAAGACACTCTCGAGCTGGGAGATCACCAAGAGCCTGGCAGAACCGGACAATGTCTGCTCTCTTGCTAGGCTCCCCGGATACGACGACATTGGCTCAAAGAAGCTATGGAGACTGAACTGCGGTTTCGAGTTCTCAGAAGAATTTGCCTTTGCCTCTCCGATAATCCAAAAAAAGTACGATGACCTGCTGATCCAAATCGATGAAGAGAAAGCGCGGTTCGAGTATCAGTGGGTGAAGGCAGCGGCACAGTCCCTGCTCATTCCTCCGGGCTTTCTGTTATTCGCTATCCTTTGCTTCAACGGATTGAAGCGACTCCTACGCTTCGTCATGCACGGCAAGCAAGAAAGAATGACGTAAAGCCCCATGAATCAACACCAAGCCTCCTACACGGGGGCTTTTGATTTATCGAGGACGTCACTCGCTTGAGTGCGGTTCGGGGGGTTATTTTGCGTTTCTGGACTACCCCCCAGCAGTTCACCCAGTCCTTGTTGCACTTACGCGTCTGCGTGGTCGATGGGGTGTTTAAGGAAGTGACATGCATTTGGTTTGGCGTGAAGATCCCATCGTGCTGCGAGCGATCTCCGATAGTGCGGAATAGTGCAAGCGAATACGGCAACATTTGAAATGTCTAAAGCCGCCATTCGTGGCAGTCCGCTTCCGCCCCACAAGCGAACTAGACCGTGCTCCAGACCAATGGGATGAACGCCCCCACCTTTGGCGGCACCGTTGTGTGCCAAAGTGGAGTTGCGTAGCAACCCTTTGAGTAACAGGAGCAACCATCATGAAAGTCACTACTGTAGGCATCGACCTGGCCAAAAATGTGTTTCAGCTTCACGGAGTCAACGAACTGGGCAAGACAGTTTTCAAAAAGCAATTGCGGCGTGACCAGATGGCCGAGTTCTTCGTCAAGCTGCCAGCGTGTTTGATTGGCATGGAAGCCTGTGGTGGAGCGCACTACTGGGCGCGCAAGTTGCAAGGTTTTGGCCACACCGTCAAATTGATGGCAGCTCAGTTTGTCAAACCTTACGTCAAGACCAACAAAAACGACGCAGCCGATGCCGAGGCAATCTGCGAAGCCGTTACCAGACCCAATATGCGGTTTGTGCCAATCAAGGACGTTGAGCAGCAAAGCGTATTGGCGCTGCATACGGTGCGTCAGGGATTTGTGAAAGCTCGCACGGCTCAGGCTAACCAGATTCGCGGCTTACTCACAGAATATGGACTGATCATTCCACAGGGAATTTGGCACATCGCCAAAAGGGTACCGGAGCTCATTGAAGATGCCAGCAACGAGTTGCCAGGATCCTTTCGGATGCTCATCCAGCGCTTGCTCGATCATTTCAAGGAGTTAGACACTCAAGTCGATGAACTGGAATTGCAAATTGTAAAGTGGCATCGTCAGAGTTCTGCCAGTAGCAAGCTGGCCCAAGTCCCTGGAATTGGCCCCATCACCGCCAGCGCCTTGGTGGCTTCGCTTGGGGATGCCAAAAACTTTGACAGCGGACGTCAAGTGGCGGCTTGGCTGGGACTGGTGCCCCGGCAGCACTCCAGTGGAGGAAAACAAAACCTGTTGGGCATCAGCAAGCGGGGGGACTCGTACCTGCGGTCTCTCCTGATTCATGGGGCGCGCTCAGTCATTTACAACGGTAAAGATAAAACCAACCCAACGTGCAAATGGATCAATGGAATCGTGAGCCGACGCAATAACAACGTGGCAGCTGTAGCGCTCGCCAATAAGAATGCCCGCATTGTGTGGGCGTTGCTGACGCATGATCGAGAGTTCCGCCCTGACTACACCCGTGAGACTGTGGGTGTGTAGCAGGTCGGCAAGGAAAGTAGGACAACGAGGATTGACAGGGGGAGCTGAACAACCGATTGCTCAAGCAATCATGAAGTGATGGCAAGACAGGTAAGACCGTGGTTGGAAAATCCCGAGAACGTCGGGGCACATCGAAGTGCGACAGACCTATTGAGGATCCAACCAGCGAATCCCATCAGGGACCGTGACCCAAAGTCACACCAAGAGTCCGAATGTACTGGTGCAATCTTTACCTTTGAGTCAAAACGAATTGAGGGCTTGGCATAGGGGGCGTTCATGTACTGACGTTCAATTTGAGTGACTGTTTCGGCGAAAGCTGGTGGGCTCAAGCAGGCCCAAAGCTGGTATTGATGTTTCCGCACTGGTCGCTTCATAGCTAACTTTGACATTCACTGGTCTCAGCATTGGTGAGTGAGTGAGCGCGATAGCGGTTTAAGTGCGCTGCGCCGCAGACATGCGTGCGAGGCAGGCCCCAAACCTACTAGCCGAGCAGCGGCTGCACCAGGGGCGGCCGTCGCTGACCCAAACTACTGAAATCAAGGACGCTTGGATGTCCCAAACCCTTGCCATACTTTGTAACATATGGTCGAATTTCCTTATGCGTATCCGTCAACATGCCTACCGAAAAACCATGAAAAAACTCCTGCTATTTGTATTCGCCGTACTGCTTTTAACCGGGTGTTCAACCTTCAGAAATGAATCAGTCGGCAACGTTGATTTCAAGAGCTACAAGCGGGTGTTTATTGAGCCCAATCCATCCGATGAATTTGGTATTTATCAAGGGATATTCTGGGAAATGAAAGACATTGGGCTAACGCCAGTTGCCGAACCGTCTAACCCAGCAAAGCCGGGTGACTTGAAGATTTCATTCATCTCTGAAGGTGGGTGGGATCTCACCAGATACCTTCAGTCATTTCAGATTAACTTTATCGACGTCATAAACAATCAGGTCATGATGACGCACTCGTTTTACGCAAAGTTGGCTTTTCTTGGGGTCAGGGATAGACGCCTTGAGGCAGCATTTGACGAAATCAGATCGAAAAATGGACTGCCACCAACAAAACAGTTCTCTAACTCGGCGAAATAGCCAAATAAACTGTTTTGCTTTCAGGGTTGCGTTGTTGGGTAAATCTGAATTTGACCAACGCACCCCATTTCCATCTTTTTTTGAATTTTCTTCGACACCGGAATACCAAGGTTTGCCGAGCTTCAATTGGTCTGAAACACACAGGGCAGGTCACCAGCATCTCGGCAAACATGAAGTTACGTACGGCATCCGCGTGGACTTCCCGTAATCCGCCACTCCCGATGATCGACCGTTCTCGCCCCCTATGCACAGTTC
>CAJASG010000725.1 GCA_903944555.1 uncultured beta proteobacterium | reverse complement strand
CGCAGAAGCCATTCCGGAGTTGGAAAACATCCTTCGCGTCAGCGACGGCATCATGGTGGCGCGGGGTGACTTGGCTGTGGAAGTGGGCAACGCGGCCGTACCTGCACTGCAAAAACGCATGATCAAGCTGGCCCGTGAGCATGACCGGGTTGTCATTACGGCCACCCAGATGATGGAATCCATGATCACCAACCCGGTGCCCACCCGTGCCGAGGTGAGCGATGTGGCCAATGCTGTGCTGGACGGCACCGATGCCGTGATGCTGTCGGCGGAAACAGCGGCGGGCAAGTACCCCTTGGAAACCATTGTGGAGATGGCCAAGATTTGCCACGCGGCCGAGGACCATGAAGACTTCGAGCTGGAAGCCGACTTCACGGGCAAGACCTTCCAGCGTATCGACCAGAGTATTGCCATGGGCGCGCTGTTTACCGCGCACCACCTGGGCGCCAAGGCCATCGTCGCGATGACGGACAGCGGCTCCACGGCCTTGTGGATGAGCCGGCACCTGATCCGTGTGCCGATCCATGCCTTGACGTCCAAGACCGCCACCCAGCGCAAGATGGCGCTGTACCGCAATGTGCAGCCGCTTCTGATTGACACCAGTGCGGACCGGGACACGGCCCTGCGAGAGGCCGAAAACCACCTGAAAGCCAGCGGAATCGTGCAAACGGGCGATGTGTATGCCATTACCTGCGGCGAGCCCATGGGGTCCCCCGGGGGCACCAATATGCTGAAAATTTGCCAGGTCGGCTAGGACGCAAACTCCGGGGATAAAATCGCGTATCGGTACTAGTTACCAAGCGGTTACCAACTTCCCTGGGAGAACTCTCTATGGCACTCGTTTCCATGCGCGAACTACTGGACCATGCCGCCGTCAACGGCTATGGCATTCCAGCTTTCAATGTCAACAACCTGGAGCAGGTACAGGCCGTCATGGCCGCTGCCGATGAGGTGGGCTCGCCGGTCATTTTGCAAGCCAGCGCCGGCGCCCGCAAATACGCGGGAGAAGCCTTTATCAAGCACCTGATCCAGGCCGCCATTGAGACTTATCCGCACATTCCCCTGGTCATGCACCAGGACCACGGTCAAAACGTGGCGGTGTGCCAGGGCGCGATCGACCTCGGATTCAGCTCGGTCATGATGGATGGCAGCCTGGAAGGCGACGGCAAGACCATCGCCAGCTACGAGTACAACGTGGAAGTCACCCGCAAGGTGGTGGAGCTTGCGCACGCCACTGGCGTCACGGTGGAAGGCGAGTTGGGTTGCCTGGGCTCACTGGAGACCATGAAGGGCGACAAGGAAGACGGCCACGGCACCGATGCCACCATGACCCGTGAGCAAATGCTGACCAACCCCGAGCAGGCGGCGGACTTTGTCAAACGCACCCAGTTGGATGCGCTGGCCATTGCCATCGGCACCAGCCACGGCGCCTACAAGTTCACCCGCAAGCCCACAGGCGATATTTTGGCCATTGACCGTGTGATGGAAATCCACAAGCGCTTGCCCAACACACACTTGGTGATGCATGGCTCCTCCAGCGTGCCGCAAGAGTCTCTGGCCCTCATCAACCAGTACGGTGGCAAGATGAAGGAAACCTACGGCGTGCCGGTGGAGGAGATCCAAAAGGCCATCCAGTACGGCGTGCGCAAGATCAACATCGACACCGATATCCGCTTGGCGATGACGGCTGCGGTGCGAAAATTTTTGTTTGAAAATCCTGACAAGTTCGACGCCCGCGACTGGCTCAAACCAGCACGCGAAGCGGCCAAAGCGCTGTGCAAGCAGCGCTACCTGGAGTTCGGTTGCGAAGGCCAGGGTGCCAAGATCAAGGGCTACAGCCTGTCAGTGGTGGCCGGCCAGTACGCCCGCGGTGAACTGGCGCAAGTCGTTCAGTAAGGTTTCGCTCGGTGCGGGGAATGTCCCGCACTGAACTTGCGATAATCGCAGGCCCGCCTTTCAGCAGTGTTGCTTGGGTGGGCCTTTTTAATTTGGAATGCCATGACCACAGCTTTGCACACCTCCATGCTGACCTCTTTGCCTTTGCTCGCCCGTGGCAAAGTGCGCGACAACTACGCCGTAGGCGATGACCGTATCCTGATGGTGGCCAGTGACCGCCTGAGCGCGTTCGACGTGATCATGGGCGAGCCCATTCCCGGCAAGGGCGCGCTGCTGACACAAATGGCCTTGTTCTGGTTTGACAAACTGGGCCCCACGGGGATGAACCTGTGCCCCATCCATTTGACCGGGGACGCCCCCGAAAGCGCGGTGACCGCGGCTGAAATCCCGCAGGTGGTGGGTCGCTCCATGCTGGTCAAACGCTTGAAGCCCCTGCCCGTGGAGGCCGTGGTGCGCGGTTATCTGGCCGGTAGCGGCTGGAAGGAATACCAGGACAACAGCGCCGTGTGTGGCGTGAAACTGCCAGCTGGTTTGAAAAACGCCTCCAAGCTACCCGAACCCATTTACACCCCCGCGGCCAAAGCCGCCGTTGGGGACCATGATGAGAACATCACGTTTGAGCAAACGGTAGAAATGATTGGGTTGGATTTGGCCACCCGTATCCGCGACATCAGCATTGCGATCTACAAGGCCGCTGCCGAGTTTGCGTTGACCAAGGGCATCATCATTGCCGATACCAAGTTCGAGTTCGGCTTGGACACCGATGGCACGCTGACGCTGATGGACGAGGTGCTGACACCTGACTCGTCACGCTTTTGGCCGAAAGAGAGTTACCAGGAAAGTTACGATCAGGGTACCAACCCGCCCAGCTACGACAAACAGTTTGTCCGTGACTGGCTGGAGCAGGCGCAGGTGGACGGCAAGCCCTGGGACAAAACGCCACCCGCACCGCGCGTACCCAACGCCGTGATCGAGAAAACGGCCGCCAAATACCAAGAAGCGCTGGAGCGGTTGACTGCGTGATGCGCCCGGGGCTTGACCGCTTGCGGTGGCCCGCTGATACTTCGCGCCATGCAACAAATTGATGG
>CAJASG010000724.1 GCA_903944555.1 uncultured beta proteobacterium | reverse complement strand
TGGCGAGGCCTCACCGCGGTGGGTGTCCACATGAACAAACGCAGCCGGAAAATCCACAGGAAAAACACGGGCGGGGGTTTCCAGTCGCCGGTATATCTGAGCCGTTCCGGCCAACGGGGAAAACAAGTTACACGCAGCCCCGACGGACTCCGCACGCCCCAGCACCAAAAACCCGCCCGGCTTGAGGCAGTAATGAAACAGCTGGATCAACTTGGCCTGCAAAGCGGCATCCAGGTAAATCAACAGGTTGCGGCAACTCAAAAGATCCAGCTTGATAAAGGGCGGCGAAAGGATGATGTTTTGCTCGGCAAAAATCACCATCTCGCGGATCTCGTTACAGATTCTGTAGCCGCTGGGGTCCGCCACAAAAAACCGGTTCACCCGCTGCTCAGACACATCGGCGACGATACTGCGCGCATACACGCCGGCGCGCCCGGTGGCCACAGCGTCGCTGTCCAGATCGGTGGCAAAAATCTGCAAGGTAGGCACCCGCTCGGGATGAAGTTCCTCCACGACCTCCTTGAAAAGCATCGCCAGGGAATACGCCTCCTCACCTGTCGAGCAACCGGGTACCCAAACGCGCAATATGCCCCCCCCGTGCGGACTTGCCACGAGTGCCGGCATCACTTCGGCTTTGATTTGCGCCCACACGACCGCATCCCGGAAGAAACTGGTCACCCCAATCAGCAGTTCATTGAACAACAACTGACACTCCTGGGGATTCTCCCGGAGGTACCGCAGGTAGTCCTCCGTCCGGCCCAGTTGGTGCAGGCCCATCCGCCGCTCTACTCTCCGGGAAATCGTAGTTTTCTTGTAATGCGAGAAGTCTTGTCCCGTCTGGGTGCGAAGCAACACAACCACTTTGTCGATAAAACCCGCATCAGCATGCTGCGCCACAGATTTGGCTTGCGCAGGCACCCCAATTTGGACGCGATTGACAAAGGTCTGGATTTTCCCGGGCAACTCCTGCGCTGGGGCAACTACATCGGCCACCCCAGCGGCAATGGCACTGCGTGGCATGCTGTCGAACTGGGCCTCGGAGGGCTGCTGCACAAAGCAGCCTCCTGCAGCGTGCCGAATGGCACGCAAACCCGCAGTTCCGTCCGACCCCATACCGGACAGGATGACGCCGATGCTGTTTTGCTGGCGGTCATCTGCCAGCGACTTGAAAAAGAAGTCAATTGGCAAGCGTAGTCCCCGTGGTTCCGGGGGGTCAAGCAAATGCAGCACGCCGTTCAGAACGGAGATATCGCGCCCCGGCGGTATGACATACACATGGTCTGGCTCCACCGACATCTGATCCTGGATTTCGACCGTTGGCATAGTTGTTTGGCGCTGCAACAACTCAACCAACATGCCGGATCGGTGGGGATCAAGGTGCTGCACCACCACGTAGGCCATGCCACTACTTGGAGCAACAGATGACAAAAATCGCTCCAACGCCACCAAGCCTCCGGCTGACGCACCAATGCCGACAATAGGAAATGGTGCGCGTAGCGGTTGCATGCCTACATGGTCAAAAATGCGATGAGAGAAAGCATTTCAAGACTCAATGGCGCGCTGACGCATCAATGCTTCCACATGCAGTAGTTCTTCTGCAGTAGCCCGATCCACCAGTACGGGTATGTGCGTCAAGGCCAGCGTCTTGAAGGCAACACTGCCCAGAAAAACCCTGGAGAGTCCGCTTCGCCCATGCGACCCCATGAAGATCAGGCTGCAGTTTTCACGTTTTGCCGCATCCACAATGGCCTGTGCAGCGGCTCCATTGAAAGCGATCCGTGTACTGGCTGTCACACCCTGAGCTTTGGCCATCTCGGAAATGAGCCCGAGATGGCGTTCTGCGATGGCGCGACATTGGGTTTCATAGTCCACCTCTGACGGGTACTCATAGGGCATTCCGCCGACATAGACCGGATACTGGTAGGCAGGTATGGAATTGAAAACCACGACCCGCGCGTCCATCCGTTTGGCAAATGCCAGTGCCTTGAAGGCGGCCGAAATGGACACAGCCGAGCCATCCGTAGGAACCAAAATGACTTCAAACATGGGACTGCGCCTTTGAAATGCCACAACGTTATCGACCGCCATGGCGACTAAGCCTCAAAGTCGCGTAGCGCATCCAAAGACAAAATTCTGATTTCCCTCCGCTCAACGGCAATGATTCCAAGGTGGTCCAACGCAGAAAAAGCGCGGCTCACGGTCTCAAGGGTTACGTTCAGATGGTTGCCAATGTCACGGCGCGTCATGGGCAAGGTGAACCGGTTGGGCGAGTAGCCCATGGCCAAAAACCGTTCAGACTGAATGCGCAGGAAGCGCGCCACCCGAGCATCCGACTTGGTGGAATGAAAGGCGGCGTAGGTGGTTTGCTCCCGAACGATTTCACGGCTGATGGCCCAATACGCCATCCGTTCCACGTCGTTGCAGCCCCGCCCCGGCGAAAACAACTCTGCAGACGGGATTTTGATCAAATCGCAATCCGTCAGGGCCACGACATCACTCAGGTACTTGTTCTTGCAAATGCCGTCAAAGCCCAGCAAGTCACCTTTCATGGGAAAGGCCACCACATGCTCAACACCATCGACATGCGTCATGGAGGTTTTGAGTGACCCAAGCCGGACCACATAAAGCCCGTCAAATGGCTGACCCATAGTCAAGGCCGACTGTCCGGCCTTCAGACGACGGCGCCTAAAAAGACCGGTGCTGCTTGCATCATGAACCTGCCCATCAAACCGCAATAGATTCAGGACTTCCTGAAAATCCGACCAGCGCTCATCACGCTCCAGCTTCAACGCAGGCTGATGGGCCGGTGGCAGCCAACGGGCCGCACTACTCGATACCGCTTGAACATTCATCATGGTGTTGCTCTCTTGCCGGATGCCGCGCCCGGTGGGCGTCTAAGCCAATCCCTGAGAACAACTTTAGGTCGCAGGCGGTGATTCGTCTGTAGGGAGTTCTCGACGCCTGTTGACGTCAGACATAGACAAACAAGGGCCAAGCCAGACGGGTGTTACACGTCCTCTGAATCGATCAGCTTGTGGCGAATTGCCAGTCGCACCAACCCAGGCACATCCTCCACACCCAGCTTGGCCATGAGCCGACTGCGATACGTTGCCACGGTTTTGGGGGACAAATGCAGCTCCAGGCCGATTTCGGCACTGGACTGGCCATTGACCACCATGGTGATGATCTGGCGCTCCCTGGGTGACAGGGTGCCCAAGGGGTCGTTATGGTTGTCTTGCTGGGTAAACACCTGCAGCGCAAGGTCGGCCACTTCGGGCCCCAAGTACCGCTTGCCCTGCGCAACCGCCTGAATGGCATTCATCAGATCGCTCCCCGCTGAGCCTTTCAGCACGTAGGCACTCGCCCCCATGCGCATGGCCTCCGCCACGTGGCGCGGCTGCGCGGACATGGTTAAAACGATGCAGCGCGTTGGCTGACGCCGGCGTTGCAGCTCCGACAGCAACTCAAACCCGGAACGCCCACCCAGGTTGAGGTCGAGCAGCAAGACCTCTGGTCGCAAACGCAACAGGTCAGCCAACGCTTCCGTGGGGTCTGCGGACTCACCGACGACTTTGTGCCCCTTGGCCTCCAGCAGGGCACGCAAGCCCTCGCGCACCAGCGAATGGTCATCGACCAAATACACCCGGGTCATGCCTCTAGCTCCCAGCTGAACGTCACGCGTGTCCCAACTGTGCTGCCCCCCGAATCCACCACGAGCGAGGCCCCCACCCCGCTGGCCCGCTCCCGCATATCCCGCATACCCAGATGCCCGGCACGCAACATCGCGGCAGGGACCAAGCCAGAGCCATCGTCTGCCACCTCCAGCGTCAGGGAACTGGCGGAGCCCTGTAGTCGCACGGACACGGATGACGCATCCGCGTGGCGCAAGGCATTCTCAACGGCCTCGCGCACGACCATGAATCCCGCATACTCCACCTCGGCGGGCCAACGCATCTGTGCAAGCGGTGGATCAACGTGAATGGCAATATCGGTCTGCGGGTGGGTCAACGACCGGTTACGCAACTCATTGTCAAGCGCGGCACTGAGCCCCTGCTCCTCCAGCAGGGGGGGGCGCAAGTCAATCAGGACCTGACGCACCTGGCGCACGGCCTGCGCAATCAGGGTGCCTAGTTGGGCCTGGAGACGCTCCACCGGCGCAAGCACCTCAGCACCTTGCAGAGTCAATATGGTTTCATGGGCTACGCGGATGGCCGCAATGGTCTGCCCCAACTGGTCATGTAACACCTGCGCCAGTCGCTTGACAAGCGTCTTTTCCTGCTGCATCAGGCGTTGCGTCAGCTCGGAAAGCTGCTGACGGGATAGCTCCATTTCCGCAGCCCCGCGCATGCGTTCGGTCACGTCGCGCAGATTCGCGATGAGAATCTGCCGTTGGGCGACGGTGACGTGGGTGATGGCTCCCTCCAACTCAATCTCCTGACCATCGGAGCGCAGCCCTTTCACCAGCCCCAAGCCCATCATGCGACTGGGCTCCCCGGACTGCGCAAACTGGTGCTGGTGCTGCGCGTGTGCAGCCCTGAAGCGCTCGGGCATCAGAATCTCCATTCCCTGGTTCAATACACTCGCTTGCGATCGTCGGAAAATGCGTTCAGCACCTGGATTGAACATTTTTATTCGCCCTCCTAAATCAGTACTGATGATTGCGTCGTCGGTCGATTTGACCACAGCCAAAAGCGTTTCCTGCTCTTCAAGCAGCCGCTGCTCGGGAACCCGCGCTTCCGTCACGTCGCGAAAAAACACCGCCAAACCCTGCTGCGTTGGAAACACGCGCACCTTCTGCGGTGCGCCCAAAGGCGGGTAATAAGCATCAAAGCTACGAACTTCACCCCCGGTCATGGCTCGCGTGAACTCATCGAAAAAAGCGCCCTCCCCCATATCAGGAATTTTTTTCATGAGGGACTCCCCCAGCAACGCCTCACTCGGACAACCAAACAACGCTCGCGCACGCGCGTTGACATGGGTGAAGCGCCATTCACGATCAAGCGAAAAAAAGGCCTCACTGACACAGTCCAACGCATCTGACAAGCGTTGTGCCTGCGCGGCCGTGTCGTCCGATAGGGTGTGCGTCATTCAAGAGGCCTCAGTGGTTTCTGGCGCAGAATTTCGCTATGCTTTTCATAGCTGCTTGCGCATATATTACGGGGGCTACAGGCATAAATAGGTTAAATAGTGGGCTACTTTTCGGGCACAAGTGACTGGCTGGCACGCACATGCTGCAACTCGATGCCCTGCGCCCGGCCCAACTGACCGGTGCGGCGGTACAAATCGGCCAGCAAACGCCAGTACCCGGTATTCATCGGTTCAAGCGCAGTGGCACGCTCGGCCATGGACGTTGCTACGCTTAGCTCTTCAGAAGACGCCTTGGGGCCCGCCATCAGGCGCGAGGCGGCAATCAACGCCGGCGTGTAGTCCGGCCATTGCTTAAGCGTCGCCTGGAAGGAATTGATCGCGGCCACGGTTTGCTGGCGTGCGTGCAAGGCCTCCCCATCAAAATACAAGGCCAAGGGGTCCTCTGGATGCGTTTGCAGCACTGCCCTAAATTGCGCCTGGGCTTTATCCGGTGCCCGGTCCTGCAGGTGCAGCACGCCTTGGGTCAAGAGACTGAAGTAACCCGGGTTCTCCACACCCCGCAAGCGTGCCAACGCGGTTTCGGCGGCCTGTCGGTCACGGGTCACGGCAGAACACAGTCCAAAAACACCCAGCGCCTCAACATCTGGCGCCTTTCGGGCCAGCACAGCCGTTGAGACGCTGCACGCCCGTGCCCAGCGACCACGGCTGAGCGCTTGCAGCGCGGTGCGCCCCGAATCACCCGTGTTGTCACCGAGTGCCGGAATCACTTTCAAAGGCACCAGCCCCTGCAGGGATGGCAATACAGGAGCGCGCCCAGGCTTCTCGGGCTTGGTCAGCAGTGGTGTTGCACCGGCTGCGGCAGCAACCAAGGTTGCTGCCGCAGCGAACAGGCTTGCCGCGCGCAACTCAGCCTCCCTTACGCCTGCGGCTGACGACCAGGCCCACCAACGCCAAGCCGACCAATGCGATCGAGGCAGGCTCGGGGGCAGGGTTGGGGCCAGGCCCCACCTGCGTGGCGTTGAGGATATTGATGTTCCAGGCGGTCGCCAAGTCTTGCGGCCAGTACTGATAGCCGCTCCAGCTTCCATCGCCGGCATTTTGGGCATCCACCAAGGATTGCGCATAGTCTTCATACCAGTTCCAGGTGTCGCCAGCGTCCAACAATGCGCCGCCTTGGGGGCGTAGGTTGGTAATCGCCGTGGTATCCGTCAAGCCAATGGTGGACTCCAAGCCTTTGTAGACCGACCACATGGAGTAGGGTTGACCAAAGTTACCATCCCATCCGTTCGCGCCATCTTGCCAATGGGTGTTCAGATAGGCCAGTGCGCCCGCCCGGTCGCTGGCATCACCCGCCCCGGAGCTGGTGCCGTTGTAACCGGTAAAGGCCATCTGAACCAGCAGGCCGCCAGTCTTGGATTCGTTGACCAAGTTGCCCGGATTGTCATAGCCAGCCCCTCCATTAGGGTTTTGGATGTAGTCCATCCAGTACTTCAATTCGCTCTTGACAAAGCCTGGCACCGTCACACCAGGCACTTGCTGCGCAAACAGCATCCCAATGGCGGGCCATTGTGCGGTCGAGCCGTCTGACTGCCCATCGGATGGTGTGTAACGCCAACCACCGCGGGCACCAGCCCACGCTGCATTGTCGACCCGGGTTTGGCCATTGGCAAAGGTGGCCACCGTGTCCTGAATCACCTGTGCATAGGTTTTGCCGTCCACCGCAAAACCGGGCAAATTAATCGCAGTCCCAGGCGTAATGCCATTCACACCTGCGGTCACCCGCGCCAGTGCGGGCAACACCAGGCCGGTCACGTAGGTGGCTTCATTGCCACCCCAGATGTACCCAGTGCCACTGCCGCTGATGTTGGGATTGTTGCCATCACCCCGGTTGTTGGGGATGGCCACCGTGCCCGCGTCCTTCAACAAAAAGTTGACGGCATTGGTGACATTGCTGGCGTACTTGTTGGGATTAATGGGATCGTTCCAGCCCAAAGGCTTGTACTTTTGCTCGGTAAAGGCGAGCAAGGCGGCGGCTGTATCGGCAGCGCAATACCCGGACTGGCACCAACTCCCGTTGGCACCCTGCTGGCTGGCCAGCCACGCCAAGCCGCCGTCAATCGCAGTTTGTTTTTGGGCTTCGGTGGCAGCCATCGCCGCCAACGGTAGCGCCGCAGCAGACGCCACCGCAACGGCAAACGCCGCTTTGCGTAATTCCATTTTTATCATGGTTTATATCCTCGCAAAAAATGCAGATCGAAACGACTTCGACCCGTCCAAGGCATCCACAAAGCAATACGGGTGCCACACTTTAAATTCAGCAAAAATGCGCTGTAAGACCATGATTTATATAAACTTTTTAGAATTGAGTCAGGTCAAAAATGGCGCCATCCAAACGCACTGTCAAGTTACTCGACACTGCCCAGATGGAAATCAGAATAGAGCGGGCTGTTGCCCGAACCCAAGCAAACCCGCCGCTACTATCAAGCGTTGAGAAAACGCATGGAGCGGCGCTCTTTTCCCCACCCCACGGGCACTGAACCCTACAATTATTTTCCGTGTCAACGACACCATAACGAAAGGTTCCCATGGACGTCAAAGCAGCGCTCTTGTCGCTTCTGGATGAAGCATTGCATCTGGAAGGTCGGTCATCTTCTTTTGATGAAAACACC
>CAJASG010000723.1 GCA_903944555.1 uncultured beta proteobacterium | reverse complement strand
GTACTGCGGGTAAATTTCGTCCCGGAAGGTGGGGCCTTTGGCGTCAAACACACAAGCCACGTAGTGGGCGGGATACTCCTTGCGCAAGGACTGCATCATGTTGACCATGATGCGTATCGCACCAGTCTTTTGCACTGTGCCATCGGGCAGCGTGATGCTCATGTCGCCGCCCCCGGCGAAAAAGGCGCGGTACAGGTAGCTGGAACCGTCCACCAGCAGAAGGGTTTTTTTGGAATCTTGCATGGCAACCATTTTGCCTGTGCGCCAAGCACCCTACGGCACCCGGGGCGGGGGCCGGCCACTCTACAATCTAGCCATGCGCAGCGCCTTATCCCCCATGACCGCCCTCACCCACCCATTTCCCCGTTCCAATCCAAGCGTTTTCGTCCCACACACTCCGGTGCAAGACATGCACCACTCTGCTGTGCGGGCGGGTTAAAAATGGCGGTTTATACAGAGGTCTCCCTTGCGCAGGCCAGCGATTTCCTGAAGTCCCTCCAGCTCGGCACCCTCAAAACCATGGAGGGATGCTCCGGCGGTATCGAAAACACCAATTACTTCGTCACGACCGACCAGGCAGCCTATGTACTGACCCTGTTTGAGCGACTGACCGCAGAGCAGCTGCCGTTTTACTTGCGGCTGATGAAGCATTTGGCCTTCCAGGGCATCCCCGCACCCGACCCGGCCGCCAACGCGGACGGAGATGTGCTGCACACGCTCAATGGCAAACCTGCCGCCGTGGTGAACCGCCTGCGGGGCAGGAGCGAACTGGCACCTACCGCCGTGCACTGTGCTCTGGTCGGTGAGATGCTGGCCCGCATGCACTTGGCGGCGCGTGACTTCTCCATGCAACAACCCAACTTGCGTGGGCTGGCCTGGTGGAATGAGACCATGCCCGTGATACTGCCGTTTCTCACCCCCGAGCAAACCAGTTTGTTGCAAAGCGAGCTGGCCTACCAAAACCACGTGGCCACGCTGCCCGCCTACGGCGCGCTACCGCGTGGCCCGATTCACGCCGATTTATTCCGCGACAACGTGCTGTTTGATACGTCGGCGGATGCCGCCCGCCAACCTGAACTCACGGGATTTTTCGACTTTTATTTTGCTGGCGTGGATGCGTGGATTTTTGACATCGCGGTGTGCCTGAATGACTGGTGCATCAACCTGGCAACGGGTGAGAAGGACACCGAGCGTACCGACGCATTTTTAGCCGCCTACGCCAATGTGCGTCCCCTGACTTCGCAAGAACGCGACCTGCTGCCAGCCATGGCACGCGCGGGCGCCTTGCGCTTTTGGATTTCACGGCTGTGGGACTTGCACTTGCCGCGCGAAGCGGCCATGCTTCAGGCCCACGACCCCAGCCATTTCGAGCGGGTCCTTCGCCAACGCGTTCGCCAACCCCTCACACTCAACAGCACCACCGCATGAAACTTCAAATCATCCCGGCCAAACAAGGCGTTCAATGGGTCAAGCTGGGCATGCGGACGTTTTTTCGGCAACCACTGGCGCTATCGGGTCTGTTCTTCCTGTTCATGGCAGTGATGTCCATTCTGAGCATCGTGCCCATACTGGGCAACGTGCTGGCACTGGCCTTGCTGCCGGGGGTTACGTTGGGTCTGATGGCTGCAACCAAAGAAGCCAGTGGCGGGAAATTCCCCATGCCCTTGGTACTGATCAGCGCATTTCGCGCTGGGCGCCAGCAGCTTCGTGCCATGCTGGTGTTGGGTGGCCTGTATGCCTTGGGGTTCCTGTCGGTGCTGGGCGTGTCGGCTTTGGTGGACGGAGGCCAATTTGCCAAGCTGTACTTGGTGGGCGGGGCGTTGACGCCCGAACTGGCGCAAGACAGCAATTTTCAAACGGCCATACTGGTGGCTATGGTTTTGTACATGCCACTGTCCCTGCTGTTTTGGCATGCACCAGCGTTGGTGCACTGGCACGGGATTTCCCCGGTGAAAAGCTTGTTTTTCAGCTTCATCGCCTGTTTTCGCAATTTTGGCGCTTTCACCGTGTACGGGCTAGTCTGGCTGGGGGCCTTTATGCTTATGGGCATGGTGGTCGCCAGCTTGGCGGCGCTTACAGGCAGTGCTGAATTGGTCACGGCAACCCTGTTTCCCAGCGCCTTGCTGATGGCTGCCATGTTCTTCACATCCATTTACTTTACGTTTCTTGATAGCTTCGAAACCTCTTCTGGAGAAAACCCATGACGCAGCACACCTTGCAAGGCCGCAGTGAAACCGAACTGCTTTGGTTCCAACGCCGCAGCTTCTTGCAAGCCGCCGCTGCATGGAGCGCCCTGGGCGGCTCCTTTGCCGCCGAAGCCCAGTCCAGAAGCAATATCGTCGAACTGCTGGGTGACGCAACCGTCAACGGCGTGCGCTTGAGCCCGCAGCAAGCCATTCAAACCGGCGACGAAATTGCCACCGGCCCCAAGTCGAATCTGATTTTTGTCGTTGGTAACTCCGCTTTTCATGTGCGCCAGAATTCCCGCCTTACCGTCGAGCGGGGGGCCACACTCAATGCGGTCAGCCTGTTGCGACTGCTCACAGGCGCCGTCGTGAGCGTTTGGGGCAAGGGCACCAATCGGCAAATCGTGACGCCAACCATCACTGCGGGCATTCGCGGTACGGGGGTGTACACCGAAATTTTTGCCAACCAGGGCGGGCGCAGCTACTTTTGCAACTGCTACGGCACGGTAGACATGTCTGCAGGCGCTGATAAGTTGGTCAACATTGCCAGCTACCACAAGGCGTATTGGGGTGAAGTGACACCCAAAGAGGGCCGTTCTTTGACCCCAGCCAAAGCGATCAACCACACCGATGAAGAACTGGAATTTCTTGCCCGTCTGACCGACCAGCGAACCGCTTGGCAAATTTCGGGCAAAAAAGGCAGCAAAGAAAGCCAGAACTACTAAAGCGCTGGCTCTCTCTAAGCGCTATGCCAGTTTAAGTGCCGTGGGTTCACCCGTCAGGTAGCCCACGGCCGCGCCAAAGCGGTCTTTGTAGTTGGCGCGTACCAGCGGGTCCAGAGTGGACTGCACCTTGCTATGCACTGAACCCCAGTCACCTACATGCTGGAAGTTGCTGGTGATGTAGGTCCAGCCATTCAAATCATCCACCACGCCCAGACCGGTCGCCTCAGCGCCAGCGGGCATGGACATGAGGCGTGACAACTGCTGTGTGTCTACGTTATAGGCCCACACAAAGTTGTTCACATGGGTACTGCTATCTTCCCCAATGAACAGGGTACGCAGCTTTTCCGAGAACTTGATGTTGTCAGGGTTGCCCACCTTGTCCGGGTTGGACTTGTTGCCCAAGGCGTCCGGAGCAATATCCTCACCCGCCAGCAAAGCGCGGGTATGGACAGGAATCCACTCACTGCGGATGACGCTACCGGTTTGGTCCTTGTGACCACCACTCAGTTTGTGGGCCAAGATGCAACCGGCAATCAGCGGCTTGTCTAAGGCGATTCCACTGGCGGCGTTCCAGCCCTTGCCGCCCTTGACCATGGAGTCCTGTACGTTTTGCAAGGCTGAGTACGCCACCTTATCCTGGATGTTGACCGTGGTGCCCTCCATTTTGGAAAAGCCCAGGCTGCCACCCATGAGATACGCGTAGCGGTGGGTTTCCAAAAAGGCAGCCGCCTTTTCCATGCCAGGTTTCACTTTGACCCAGTTGGCCGCACCGTTGTAGAAAATTTTGGTGAAGCTCGCGTCATTCGGGTCTGCCTTGAGCACCGTCATGATGTCGGACGGTTTGAGCGTATTCGCTAGCTTTTCGATCTCGTCACTGGTGGCATGGCCCAGCTTGATCCAGGTGAGTTTGGAGCTGGCATCTACTGGATTGACCGAGAAGCCTTCGCCCAGTTGGGCGACATACAAAGTACCCGCTGACAGCGCCTTTTCCTTATCTGCGACAAACAGGAACAAGGCGCTGTTGGTGTAATCGTCGCCCATCAGTACC
>CAJASG010000722.1 GCA_903944555.1 uncultured beta proteobacterium | reverse complement strand
TGTCGTCGAGTTCCGCTTCATGGTCGGCGGCCAGCCACATCTTCACCCCGGTCAAAATCAAAAAGGCGCCGAAGACATACAAAATCCAATGAAACTGGACCAGCAACCAGCCCCCTACCAAGATCATGATGGTGCGCAAAACAATGGCACCGATGATGCCAATCATCAGCACCCGTTTCTGGTACTCCTTGGGTACCGCAAAGTACGTGAAGATCATCAAAAACAAAAAGATGTTGTCCACCGCCAGCGATTTTTCAATCAGGTAACCGGTCAAAAATTCGAGCGATTTGGTGTTGGCAATCTCCGCCGACCCAGTGGAATCCTTCACCGCCCACCAGAACAGGCCGTTGAACAAAAAGCTCAAGGCAACCCAGATAAGCGACCAATTCAACGCTTCTTTGACACCCACATCATGCGCGCCCTGCTTTTTGAGCACTACAAAGTCAACAAAGAGCGACGCCAGCACGATGCCGATAAAAGTGGCCCACAGCCATAAGGGCGCAATTGTCTGCATATCAGCCTTCCAAGTTAGAGATTAGTAGCCACAAGTCTAGCGAGGAATAACCATATTTACACTGATAAATTGATGGATTTGATTCGTAAAAACGAGAGAGTCCTAGCGGATTTCCCTCATAAACCAACCGGCAATGCTCACGCCAGACCAGCCACAGATTCTTGCGTGACCTGAAATTTAAGCAAAATGTGCCTCTAGCCCCCGTGGAATGTGCGCAAGCAGCTACTAAATCAATAGCAACTACACGCTGCGCGCGGCCAGCCCCGCCAAATAGGCATCCAGCGCCTGAGCGCCCACGGCCTCCAGGTCAAAGGCCTGTGGGTCGAGCAGCCAGTTGTGCATCAGGCCGTCAATCAGGGCATGCAGCCCGATGGCGGCCACACGCACCGCAGTGGCCGGCGCCAATTGGTCACGCTCCACGGCCAGCGCCAGCAGGCGATGCAGATCACCCATACACTCGCCACGCTCAGCAATATGCCGCTCCTGCAGGGCCTGCAACTCGTCCACGTACTCCACCTTATGTGAGGCAATTTCAAACACCCGGCGCACCTGCTGGTCGTGTACGGTTTGGTGGAAGGCGGTTGCCACATTGCGGCGCAGATGAAGCAGCGGCTCCAAGGCCTCGGCCTCGGGCTGGCTGTTGAAATTGGCCACCATGGGCAAGGTCACGCGCTGCAGCATGGCGTCGAACACGTCGGCCTTGTTCTCAAAATGCCAATAAATGGCACCGCGCGTCAAACCCGCCTCTTGGGCAATCTCCTGCAAGGAGGTCTTGGACACGCCGCGGCGCTGAAACACCCGCTCCGCTGCATCCAGCAGGAGGTCGCGGGTCACAAGTGCATCTTCTTTGGTACGACGGGCCATCGCTTACCAGTGCTTCACATTGGGCTTACACATACATTCATCCATGTATGTATACTAAATCAAATTGTTGTAATTACCATCGCCCGTTGCAACTGGTTTGCGATAACGCAATCTGGCTTGCCTTACGGCGCCCTTCAGCACCCTCTTTGTCCTAAGGATTCTTCATGTCCTCATCCAGCCCATTGCAACGGCCTGTTCTTTTCGCGCTCCTGCCGCTGGCAGCACTTCTTGTGGCCTGCGGCGCCAAGGACAGCGCACCCGGTGCGGCCGGTGGTGCGCCTTCGGGCCCGCCGCCCGCAACCGTGGGCGTAGTCACCGTTGCCAATGAAGTGGTGGCCTTACAGACCGAGCTGCCAGGTCGCGTCAGCGCCGTGCGTGTGGCGCAAGTGCGCGCACGGGTCACTGGCGTGGTGCTGCAGCGCCTCTTCCGTGAAGGCAGTGAGGTCCGGGCGGGGCAAGTGCTGTACCAGATTGATGCCGCGCCTTACCGCGCCGCACTGGACAGTGCCCAGGCCAGCATAGCCAAGGGCCAGGCCAATCTAGCCCAGGCCACGGCCCAGGTCGAACGCTACAAACCGCTGCTGGAAGCCAACGCCATCAGCAAACAGGAATACACCACGTTGGTAACGTCACAAAAGCAATCAGAAGCGGACGTCGCCACGGCCAAGGCGGCCGTGCAAACCGCACAAATTAACCTCAATTACGCCAGCGTCACCGCCCCCATTGCAGGCCGAATCGGTCAGTCGCTGGTCACCGAAGGTGCGTTGGTCAGCGCAACCGAGGCGACCCAGCTGGCCGTGATCCAGCAAACCGGCACCGTGTACGTGAACTTCACCCAGTCCACCACCGATGTGCTGCGCCTGCGCAAGGCCATCGCCACCAAACAGTTGCGCAGTGCGGGGGACGGCTCGGTTCCCGTACGCGTGGTGCTGGAAGATGGCAGTGAATTACCCCGTGCGGGCAAGCTCCTGTTCACCGACCTGACGGTGGACGCCACCTCGGGCCAGATCACGCTGCGTGCCGAAGTGCCCAACCCCGACGGCCTGCTATTGCCCGGCCAGTATGTACGGGTGCGCCTATCGCAGGCCGAACTGCCATCGGGCATATTGCTGCCGCAGCAGGCGGTCACCCGCACCGGCCAAGGCGACACCGTGCTGGTGATTGGCGCCGACAGCAAGCCCATGCCGCGCCCAGTGAAGGTGGGCAACGCACAAGGCAACCAGTGGGTGATTCTGGACGGGCTCAAACCCGGTGAACAGGTCATTGTGGATGGCTTTCAGAAGATGATGGTGCCCGGTGCGCCCGTTAAGGGCGTGCCATGGAAAGCGGGTGCACCGGCGGCATCGGCTCCCGCAGCTCCTGCTCCTGCTCCAACTGCACCTGCAGCGGCTGCCTCGGCCAGCAAGTAAGGGGCACACCACATGGCCCAGTTCTTTATCAACCGCCCCATCTTTGCGTGGGTGATCTCGCTCTTCATTCTGGTCGCGGGTGGCGTGTCCATCACGCAGCTGCCCATCGCGCAGTATCCGCCGGTGGCACCACCGTCCATCGTCATCACCGCCGGCTACCCTGGCGCCTCGGCCCAGATTCTGGAAGACAGCGTGCTGAGCGTGATCGAGCGCGAAATGAACGGCTCGCCAGGGCTGATCTACATGGAGTCGGTTGCTCAGGCTGACGGCTCGGGCAACATCACGCTGAGCTTTCAGCCGGGCACCAACCCCGACCTGGCCCAGGTAGACGTACAAAACCGGCTGTCGCGCGCCGCGCCGCGCCTGCCGGCTGCAGTGACCCAGCAAGGTGTGCGCGTGGACAAGGCGCGCAGCAATTTTCTGCTGTTTGCCATCCTGTCGTCCGATGATCCGGCCTGGGACCCGGTCGCGCTAGGCGACTACGCTGCGCGCAACGTGGTGCCCGAGTTACAACGCCTGGCCGGCGTCGGT
>CAJASG010000721.1 GCA_903944555.1 uncultured beta proteobacterium | reverse complement strand
CGGCCAGTTCGGCGTAGGCTTTTACTCCGGCTTTATCGTGGCCGACAAGATCACGGTCGAGTCCCGCCGTGCCGGCATGAAGACCTCGGAAGGCGTGCGCTGGATCAGCGGTGGCGCCGGTGACTTTGAAGTCGAAACCATTGAGCGCGCCGAGCGCGGTACCAGCGTCATCCTGCACCTGCGCGACGACGCCATGGACTACGCATCCGCTTGGAAGGTCAAAGGCATCATCGCCAAGTACTCCGACCACATCAGCCTGCCCATCCTGATGGAAAAGGAAGAATGGAAAGATGGCGAACTGATCAACCCCAGCGACGAGCAAGGTGGCCGCCAACCCGGTGGCATGGTCAAGACCGGCGAGTGGGAAGCCGCCAACAAGGGCAACGCCATCTGGGCGCGTGCCAAGAAGGACATCACTTCCGACGAGTACAACGAGTTTTACAAACAGATCAGCCACGACTTTGAAGCACCGCTGGCCCACACCCACAACCGAGTGGAAGGCAGCACCGAATACACCCAGTTGCTCTACATCCCTGGCAAAGCGCCGATGGATTTGTACAACCGTGAAAAATCGGCGGGTGTGAAGCTGTACGTCAAGCGCGTTTTCATCATGGACGACGCCGAAGCGCTGTTGCCCACCTACCTGCGCTTTGTCAAAGGTGTGGTCGACTCCGCCGACCTGCCGCTGAACGTGAGCCGTGAGTTGCTGCAAGAAAGCCGCGACGTCAAAGCCATCCGTGAAGGCTGCACCAAGCGCGTGCTGGGCATGCTGGAAGATCTGGCCAAAAACGATACCTTGCCTGAAGCAGCAGCTTCTGCGGAGGGTGTCACTGACGTCGTCAGCGAAGAAGACAAGGCCGAGGCCGCCGCCAACGCGGGCAAGTACTCCAAGTTCTACGCCGAGTTTGGCGCGGTGCTGAAAGAAGGCTTGGGCGAAGACTTTGGCAATAAGGAGCGTCTGGCCAAGTTGCTGCGCTTTGCATCCAGCACCACTGACACGGTGAGCGTCAGCTTTGCCGACTACAAGGCGCGCATGAAAGAGGGCCAGGAAGCCATCTACTACATCACCGCTGACACCGCCTCTGCCGCCAAGAACAGCCCACAGTTGGAAGTGTTCAAGAAAAAGGGCATCGAAGTGTTGTTGATGACCGACCGCGTGGACGAGTGGGCGCTGAACTACCTGCACGACTTTGACGGCACTCCACTGCAGTCCGTCGCCAAAGGCGCGGTGGACTTGGGCAAGTTGCAAGACGAGACCGAGAAGAAGGCCGCCGAGGAAGCCGCGGAAACCTTCAAGCCCCTGCTCGCCAAGCTGAAAGAAGCCCTGAAAGACAAGGCGCAGGACGTGCGCGTCACCACCCGCTTGGTCGACAGCGCCGCCTGCCTGGTGGTGCAAGACGACGGCATGAGCACCCAGCTCGCCCGCATGCTCAAGCAAGCCGGTCAGGCCGCACCCGACGTGAAACCGGTGCTGGAAGTGAATGCCGAACACCCGCTGGTGAAGAAGCTGGACGGCTCGGTGCACTTCAATGACCTGGCGCACATCCTGTTTGACCAGGCGCTGCTGGCCGAAGGCGGCTTGCCCGCTGACCCGGCTGCTTACGTGAAACGGGTGAACGCGCTGCTGGTGTGATTTTTAGGGGCCAAATCGGCCTCTAGCCCCCGTAGGTACTGCGCAAGCAGCTACTATAAAGATAGCAAATCGGGGTAGCTCCCCGCTGGCCCATGTCAGGCCCCTTCGTCCGCAATACGCAGCGAAGGGGCCTTTTTATTGGCTGGCCCCCGTCAATCCATCAAAACCTTGAAGTTCACCCGGTCCAAAGTCGACTCAATCAATCTGGCATTGGGCTCGTCGGTTCCTTGCGCCCATTCCAGCGCAGCTTGTCTGGAGCGCCCAAACTGCATATGCCGCGCAACCAAGCGTTCCAGGCGTAGCGCCGGGTCCACCTCGACGTACCAGATCTCGTCCAGGAGTTCTGCCACATGGCTCCAACCGCCTTGGTTGAGAGCCAAATAGTTCCCCTCCGCAAGCAACAGTTTGGCCTTCGCAAAGATGGGAATGGCCCCGGCCACAGGTTCTTCAATCTCCCTGCGGAATTCAGGTGCGTAGACGGTTTCATCAGCCGCTTGGTCCCGCAATCTTTTGAGCAGGGCCACGTAGCCGTAAGCATCGAAGGTATCTGGCGCCCCCTTGCGGCCCGCCCGCCCAAGGCGAGCCAACTCAACATTCGCCAGGTGATAGCCGTCCATCGGTACGATTTGCGACCTCTCCGGATGCAATGCGTTGAGCTTTTCCGATAGCGTCGATTTTCCAGCGCCAGGGGGGCCAATAATTCCAAGAATCGTTCTGCTGCTGCGTGCCAGGAACATCTCAAGCCGGGAAGTGGCTTGCTCAAAGGTCAGGATTTCGACTTGCTTTGTGGTGGTCATGATCGGCCCGCTTGCTTGGTTGCGCATCCCAAATGGTGTGCGCCGGGGCGCGAGGTTTAAGGCGTTGGTATTCTCGGCGCAAACTGGACGATGCGCCAGGTCAAGTCTATCCACAGATCATCAGGATACAGGCGCCGTGCAGAGCAACAGCCGTCGAATGCGAAACCATCGGTGCACGCGAATCCAAGGCCCCTGAAGTATGCGTTTGTGTGAGCCCATGAGGCGGTCACGAGCCCTTGAAACAGCGGGGTTTTGGCCGGGCGGGGCCTATTTTTGGTAATGCAAGATCAACAAAAGCCATCAAAATAACGCAAGGAGAAGTTCAATGCGTGCCCTTGCCTTGACCCGTCACTTTTGGTGGCTATCACTGATGCTGGTTCTGCTGGCCACTGGACCAGTTTGAAGCCTTCGTCACGTCCGACTGAGACGGCGCACCCAACCAACCATCCGCAGTGACTTTCCTTTGCGCGCCCCAAGCAGAATGTTGCGCTATGCTCGCTGACCCGGCTGCTTACGTGAAACGGGTGAACGCGCTGCTGGTGTGGTTTTTTAGGGGCCAAATCGGACTCTAGCCCCCGTATATACTGCGCAAGCAGCTACTAAAAGCATAGCAAAACTCATCCTAGGCGCCCCGCACGTTT
>CAJASG010000720.1 GCA_903944555.1 uncultured beta proteobacterium | reverse complement strand
CGATTGATAGCGAGCTTCCCATCGGGATTTTGATGCAGCACAATCCGCAAACCGAGACGCCCGGCCCCGATGATTTGGCCTTGGTGGGGACGGTCGCATCCATTCTGCGTTACGTGACCTCCCCAGATGGGTCTCAGCACATCATTTGTCAGGGGCAACAGCGTTTTCGTGTGACCGGGTATCTCCCTGGGTATCCCTTCATCGTGGCCAGAATCGAGCGCATTGAAGAGCATTCTGGCGCGGGGGACAAAGAAGTTGAGGCCAGATTTATCCGGCTCAAAGAGCGCGCGGTGGAAGTCTTGCAACTTTTGCCCCAAGTGCCTGCAGAGATGATTAACGTGGTGCAACGTATCGAGGCGCCGGGCACCCTCGCGGATTTGGTTGCTGGCTACCTGGATATCGGGGCGCAGGAGAAGCAGCAATTGCTTGAGGAGGTCGACCTGCGCAGTCGGTTGGATCGCTTGCTGGAAGTGATGGTGCACAAAATTGCGGTGATGCACATCTCAAGAGAAATTGACCAGCAAACGAAGGTTAATGTGGAAAAGCGGGAGCGTGAATTTTTGCTTCGGGAGCAAATGAGGGCGATCCAAAAGGAGCTGGGGGAGGAGGGCGGTGGCAATGCCGCGGAACTGGATGAATTGCGCCTGCTGATTGCGGATGCCTGCCTGCCCGAAGAGGTGGCCAAACAGGCCGAGAAGGAGCTCAAACGGCTCCAGCGCATGTCGGATGGGTCTTCCGAGTACTCCATGGTGCGCACTTACCTTGACTGGCTGGCGGAGTTGCCATGGAAGACGCCTGCGCCTGATGTGATTGACGTGGCACAGGCGCGAAAAGTTTTGGACGATGACCATTTCGGGCTGGGACAGGTCAAGAAACGGATCATTGAGTTCTTGGCAGTGCGAAAGCTAAAACCCGACGGACACGGACCGATCCTGTGCCTCGTTGGCCCGCCCGGTGTCGGAAAGACCTCCCTCGGGCAATCCATTGCCAAGGCACTGGGCAGAAAATTTGTGCGTGTTTCTTTGGGGGGCGTGCATGACGAGGCTGAGATTCGGGGCCATCGCAGAACGTACATAGGGGCGCTACCTGGCAACATCATTCAGGCCCTGAAGAAGGCCGGGACACGCGGGTGCGTGATGATGCTGGATGAGATCGACAAGCTGGGAACCGGAGTGCACGGTGACCCGTCCGCGGCGATGTTGGAAGTGTTGGACCCTGAACAGAATTCCAGTTTTCGCGACAACTACCTGGGTGTCCCCTACGACTTGTCCCAAGTGCTGTTTATTGCGACCGCCAATGTTTTGGACCCCATCCCCGGACCATTGCGGGACCGCATGGAGGTGCTGAACCTCTCTGGCTACACGCAGGACGAAAAGCGTGAGATTGCCCGCAAGTACCTGGTGGCTCGCCAATTGGATGAGTGCGGTTTGACCCCTGCGCAATTGGAGATCACGGACGCAGCACTATCGGCCATCATCCGTGATTACACCCGTGAGGCGGGCGTGCGCGGATTGGAGCGCCAAATCGGTGCGGTTTGTCGCCGTGTTGCGGTCAGTATTGCCGAAAACAGCATCCGTAAAACAGTTGTTGACGAGTCCGGGCTCGCGGAGGTTCTTGGGCCTGCAAAGTTCGAGAACGAAGTTGCGTTGCGCACCGCAATGCCCGGAGTCGCGACCGGGTTGGCGTGGACCCCGGCCGGCGGTGACATTTTGTTCATTGAGGCGAGCCGCACCGCCGGCACCGGGCGGCTTATTTTGACGGGGCAGCTGGGGGATGTCATGAAAGAGTCGGTGCAGGCCGCACTGACGCTGGTGAAGTCCCGCACCGAGGCGCTCCAGCTGGACGCGGGTGTTTTCGAGAAGACCGATATCCACGTCCATGTCCCCGCAGGGGCGATCCCCAAAGATGGGCCCAGCGCGGGGGTTGCCATGTTCATTGCGTTGGCTTCCCTGTTTACGGATAAGCCCGTCCACAATGACATCGCAATGACCGGTGAGATCAGTCTGCGCGGGCTGGTGCTGCCAGTGGGTGGCATCAAGGAAAAGGTGTTGGCCGCCGTGGCCGCTGGAATCAAGCGGGTCATGCTGCCGTCGCGCAATCGAAAGGACCTGGAGGAAGTGCCGCAAGCGGCGCGGCAGCAAATCGAATTGATCTTTCTGGACAATGTCGAACAAGCCATGCAATCGGCTATCGGACAGTTTCAGGAGGGGGTGCGTTATGCCGCATAGTCCAGATTCGCCCAAGTGCACCTGCCAGTCTTGCCGCGAATGCTTGCTGGCCACCAGTGCTGCACTGTACGGATTGCGCGATGCACTGGTTGAGCTGTCACTCGCGTTGAAAGATTGGCAGTTTGAAATGGACAGCGCGCAACGGGCCCGAGCCGAAACGGTTGCACGGGACGTGTTGCGCAGAGCCGGTATTACTTAACGGTGGCTTTTTCTAACCCCCGTTTGTGTGGGTTTTATGTTGATCTGAAGACCCCGCATACCAGCCACGCGCCTGGCGGTGCGTTCCACTTGAAATCTGGTTTGGTGGGTGTCAACGTGTCCATCCAGCGTCACCATGCCGTTGTCAACAAATACCTCTATGTCAGAGCCATTGATGGACGGGATGGCATCAAGTCGTTCCATCAGATCAGCCTTTAGCTCTACATCTGTCTTCATGATCATGTCTCCTTCAAAGGGGCCCGGCGCCGACAGGCCAGCAGGTGGTTGGCGCATGAGTCATGACTCTATCGATGCGGTGTATTTTTTCTGTTGAGATTTCGCAAATTCAAAACATGAGGTCCGGCTGGCGCGGGGGATGGCAAGGCCTGCCAATAGGCAAAAAACACGCTGTGTATACTCATTCGAGGCAGTAATCGAACGCGCAGTGCGCTGGATAAAAACAACTATGAAAACACCCCCGAGACTGCAATCCCTGGTTGATGAAGGGCTGATTGATACCGTCGTTCGCCAGCTCATGAGTGGCAAGGAAGCCATGGTTTACGTCGTGCGCTGCGGCGAAGACACGCGCTGTGCCAAGATCTACAAGGAGGCCACGCAGCGCAGTTTTCGCCAAGCGGTGGACTACACCGAGAACCGCAAAGTTAAAAACACCCGCCAAGCGCGCGCGATGGCCAAGGGAACCCGCTTTGGCCGTCAGGCCCAAGAGGCCGCCTGGCAAAGTGCCGAGGTGGATGCGCTGTACCGCTTGGCGGATGCGGGCGTGCGGGTACCCAAACCCTACAACTTTTGTGACGGCGTGTTGTTGATGGAGTTGGTGACCGATGCGAACGGGGACGCCGCTCCGCGCTTGAACGATGTCGCTTTCTCTTCAGAGGACGCGCTCGCCCACCATGCCACCTTGTTGGTCGAGGTGGTACGCATGCTGTGTGCAGGGGTGGTGCATGGGGATTTGTCGGAATTCAATATCCTGCTGGCCGTGGACGGTCCCGTGATCATCGATTTGCCGCAGGCGGTGGATGCGGCAGGCAACAACCACGCCCGTCGCATGTTGCTGCGGGATGTCGAGAATCTACGGAACTTTTTTGGACAATTCGCCCCTGAGTTGTTACGGACTGACTACGGCTCGGAAATATGGGATCTGTATGAGCGGGGTGTCCTGAGGCCGGAAGAGGTTCTTACGGGCCATTTTGAGAGCAAGACCGGTGTGGCGGATGTCGGCAGTGTGTTGCGGGAGATCGACGATGCCCGCGCCGAGGACGCTGCGCGCCGTTTGCGCCAGCAGGCGGCCCGGTAAGGAGTGGCAAAGTCGCGCGCTCTGGGGTAATATTTGAGAAAACGCAAGGGGTTGAATGTTCAGCAGGTTTCTTGGCAAGGGCGATAAGCCGGTAGATCCGCCTGTGAAGGATGCGGTGGATTCGCGCGGGCTGGAGGTGGTCGACGACGACCCTGAAACCGTGTGGGGCCTGTGGGACGACGCCTTGGCGCAGCAAGACTCACGGCTTGGCTCCCTTGACGCCACGCCCCCAGCGTCAACCCCTGAATGGGATCAGCCAACCTTGCCCATGCCTTTGGTCGGTGCTGAGGTCGCCGACCCCGTGCAGACTCTGGCAGAGAGAACCCTGGAGCAGCGCATGTCCGACGCGCTGGAGGTCGTTGAGTTACACCACCACCGCATTGCCGGAACGATACGTAGTCTATGGGGCTACAAAGAGTGCGGTGCGTACATCAATAAATTGATCATGAACGGTGGCGACGGTATGGGGCATGCCCGCATCGGCTTCAACCAGGATGCCGTAGCCGCCATGATGGTTCTGAGTGACCTGCACGAAACGCAATGTGGACCGTCCGAGTCGGGCGGTGGCCTCGGGTTTTCCCCGAACACGGGGTTTTCGACTTTGGACAAATTCCGCTGACCCGCAGGCTTACCAGTCCAGCAGTGTCAGCCCCACGCTGAACACATTGCGCCTGCGGTTGTAGTCCAAGAGCGAGTCACCATACCCGCTGAACAATTCGGTGTGCAGGCGCAAGGCACTGCGCTCGCCCGAGCTGGCCGAATTCCCCAGTTTGTAAAACCAGCCCAGGCGGACCGAGCCGGTGCCATTGCCTTGCAGGGAATTGCGCACCGTAAGGGCCAGGGTGTTGTCGGTGTTGACATTCCAGGCGGCCGACACTTCGGCGCGTCCCACCAGGTCCACGATGTCCGGGTTGTCATCGGTAGCGGCGTCTTCGGGCAGGCGTTGCCACAGGTTGGCATTCAGCACAAACTGGTTGCCATATTCCATGCCCGCCTTGGCGATCACCCGGTTCCAGCTGCGTGACAAGGGCAGCCCTTGCCCGTTGGACTGGTGGTTGGCACTGACGCCTGCGTAGCGCAAGCGCCAGCCGCCCGGCAAAGCGGCATCTATGGGGAAAATGTAGGTAATTTCCGGCTCGTGGTCGGTGGAGCGGAACGGGCGCGACAGGTCATTGTTGAACAGCTGCCAGTAAGACTGCTGGCTGTAGCTGAACCATAGCGAGTCGAGCCGATTCGGGTCACCCCCGGTCAACAGGCCCTGGGCGATCTTGGTTCGCACCGACAGCTGGATGCGGGTTTCTGAGCTGGTGTAGGGCAACGGCGTCGCCGTGTGGCCCGCAGTCGGTGACGAGGGTGCCATGTTGGCACCGTCGGAGCCAATCACCGACAGGCTGATGGGCCGGTAGCCACGCAGCCCAAAAGTGCCGCAGTCGCTGGACGGTTCCAGTTCCCAGAAGCGCGACAGCGGCGAGGTCTTGGGGTTTTTGCAGGTGCTTTGGAAGGCGTTCTGGCTCTTGGCCTGCGCTGCCGCCTGTGCTTCTTCTTCGGTGGGGTATTGGGCCTTGGCGCCCGTGGATAGTGCGCAAGCAGCTATAAAAATAGTAGCGATGGCGGTAGGTCGGATCATCGTGTTTTGGCCGCGTTAGCGGCAGTTTCCAGTGCTTTTTGGGCGAATTCAGCGCGCAGGGCCTTCAGCTTTTCACGTGGGTCTTCGCGCACCGTGGCCTGGTCCAGCCCCATTTCGGCAATAAACCGACTGGGCTGCACGGCCACCAGTTCACGGCCCTTTTTGCGACGGCGCGTCCAGCTCACCGCCAGGCTACGCTGGGCCCGGGTGATACCCACGTACATCAGGCGGCGCTCTTCTTGCAAGCGGGTGGCCATTTCTTCATTGGCGGACTCGTGGGCGCGGTCCGAGCCACCCAGTGAATCGGCGCCATCGCCCAGTTTGAACGGCAACATCCCCTCAGTCACCCCGACCAGCATCACATGCGGCCACTCCAGACCTTTGGAAGCGTGCAGCGTGGACAGGGTGACGACATCCTGGTCCTTCTCGCGCTCGCTGATCGTCGAGAGCAGGGCAATGGTT
>CAJASG010000719.1 GCA_903944555.1 uncultured beta proteobacterium | reverse complement strand
CTGCCCCAGTTCAGACGCCGGACGCCCCAGCACTGTGACGTGGCCGCGAGTCGGCTTCTCCAGACCCAGAATCTGGCGCAGCAATACGGTCTTGCCACTGCCGGAGCCCCCCACAATGGAGAGGAGTTCTCCCTGCGCAATCGTCAAATCCAGGTCCTGATGGATGCGGGCCTCCACCCCATCGGTGTCAAACACCGACCACAGCTTGTTGACCTCGACCACGTTCATATGCCGACATCCTTGAACACCACGGCGAACAGGGCGTCCACCAGGATCACCATGGTGATGGAGGTGACCACCGAGGCCGTTGTGCCCTCCCCCAGGCTCTGGGTGTTGGGCTGCACACGCAGGCCGTAGTGGCAGCCAATCAGCGCAATCATCACTCCAAACACGACCGCCTTGCCCAGTGCCAGCCACAGGTTGGCGATGTTCACTGCCTTGGGCAGCGCAGTGATGAAATAGGCAGGTGTCAGGCCCATGGCTACGTCGGACGCCAGCATGCCGCCCAACAAGGCCGCCAGGGTGGTCCACACCGTGAGCAGTGGCATGGCCACGGCCATGGCAATAGCACGCGGCATGACTAGCCGAAAGCCCTGGGCAATGCCCATGACGCGCATGGCATCCAGCTCCTCGGTCACCCGCATCACACCAATTTGCGCCGTGATGGCGGAGCCCGAGCGCCCGGCAATCAAAATGGCGGCCAGCACTGGCCCCAACTCACGAATGAGCGACAGGCCCAAAATATCCACAATGAAAGCATCGGCGCCAAACTGGCGCAACTGCTGCGACATCAGGTAGGCCAGCACCACCCCAATCAAAAACCCGACCAGGGCCGTGATCGGCAGCGCCGTGGCGCCGATGCGGTAAAGGTGGCCCGAGATGTCGCGCCACGGCCCCTTGACCGGCGCCCGGGCAAATTGCACCAGGTCGAGCAGCAGTTGCCCCGCCAAACGCAGAGCCCCCACCAGGTGGTTTGCCGCGCCATGAACCCCTGAACCCATCTGTAGAAACAGGCTCCATACGGTGGTGGGACGGGGGGGAGGCGGTGCGACGGAAAAGCGTGCCACCCGTTCCAAAATGGCGCGTTGTCCATCGCGGTATTGCACGTTTTGAGGCCAATGGCGGCCCCAGGCATTCCACAACAATTGCGCACCGCTGTGGTCCAGGTGCTGCATCAAGCGCAGATCCCACCGGCAGGAGCCGTCAGAGACCTGCGGGCGGTCCAGCGCCCTTTGCAAGGCCGCCCAGTGCAGGGCGTCCGCCAAATGCGCGGCGGTCCACCGCCCGTGCAGCACCGCACACGGGCCCTCGGGGGTGGTCTCAAAAACAAGGCGGGGTGGGCTATCGTCCACGGTGGTGTGGCATCTCAAAGTGAATCTGGCGCCCATCGTACCCGGTGCCGGTATTCGTCCGTGACAATTGCAAGCAAAATACACATCAGGAGACACGATGAACACCAGCACCCCTTTTACGTCCTCGCCGGAGTTGTCCGTCGAGCAGCGCGGCCCCACCCTGTGGCTGACCATCACCCGCGAGGAGCGCCGCAATGCCATGAGCCACGGCGTGCTGGCCGGAATGGCCCAGGCGATCAGTGCGGCCCAAAGCCGGCGCGACATTCGCGCCATTGTCATCACCGGCGCCGGCACCAAGGCCTTTTGCGCCGGCGCCGATTTGCAAAGCGCCAATGCCTTCACCACCGACTACTCCGAGCCCCATGGCCACCTGGCGCAATTGCTGCGCGTGGCCAAAGGCAGCTGCATCCCGCTGATCGCCCGCGTCAACGGCGCCTGCATGGCCGGTGGCATGGGCCTGATGAGCATGTGCGACATGGCGGTAGCGGCCAGCCACGCCGTCTTCGGTTTGCCCGAGGTCAAGGTAGGCGTGTTCCCGGCCCAGGTGCTGAGCGTGCTGCAGCACCTGATTCCCCGGCGCAAACTGGCCGAGATGTGCCTGACCGGCGAACCCATCACCTCGGCCCAGGCACTGGAATACAACCTGGTGAACTACGTGAGTGATGAGGGCAGCGATGTGGACGCCAAGCTGCAGTGGCTGCTGGAGCGGCTGCTGGACAAGTCGCCCGCAGCCATCCGCCGCGGCCTGTACACCATGAAGAAGGTGGAGGCGATGGCGTTCGAAGAATCGATGGCCTTCACCGAAAGCCAGATCGCCCTGTTCACCCTCACCGAGGATGCCAAGGAAGGGCAAAAAGCCTTTCAGGAGAAACGCAAACCGGTGTGGGCGGGCCAGTAAGCGGCTATGGCAACCGACCTGTTGCCCAGCGACTTGGTGCTGGCCAACCGCCGCCATTGACTACGTCGAATCGCGCCAGTACACCGAGCCACCGTTTGTAGGCCTGTAAGGCGCCTCGGTCTTTCATAGACTCTAATCCACCCACTTTTTACTGGACACCGACCCGAATGAGCGACACCACTTTTGACTACATCATCATCGGCGCGGGCACGGCCGGCTGCCTGCTGGCCAACCGACTGAGCGGCGACGCCACCAAGCGCGTGCTGCTGATCGAAGCCGGGCGCCGCGACGACTATCACTGGATCCATAGTCCGGTGGGGTACCTGCACTGCATTGGCAACCCGCGCACCGACTGGTTGTACAACACCGAGCCGGATGCGGGCCTGAATGGCCGCGCCCTGCGCTACCCACGCGGCAAAACACTGGGCGGCTGCAGCAGCATCAACGGCATGATTTACATGCGCGGCCAAGCGCGTGACTACGACCAGTGGGCCCAGTTGACGGGAGATGCCAGTTGGACCTGGGACAACAGCCTGCCCTACTTCAAAATGCACGAAGACCACTACAAGGGTGCCAGCCCCGTGCACGGTGCCCGCGGTGTGGCCCCCGAACTGATGCAGGACAACAGTACGCCCTACCGCAAGATCTTGCGCCACCGCAACGCGGGTGGCGAATGGCGTGTCGAGAAACAGCGCCTACGCTGGGATGTGTTGGACGCCTTCGCCGCAGCAGCGGTGCAAGCCGGCATCCCCGCCTCTGACGACTTCAACCAGGGCGACAACGAAGGTGTCGGGTATTTCGAGGTCAACCAAAAAGCCGGTTGGCGCTGGAACACCGCCAAGGCCTTCTTGCGGCCGACCTGCTATGGTCGCCCGAATTTTGAGATGTGGACCAGTGCCCAGGTCGCAAAATTGCACATCGAGAAGCCCACCGAAACCGGCGCCGACAGTGCGCTGCGCTGCACCGGTGCACAGGTGTGGAATGGCCACGAGATGGTCGACGTCACGGCGCGCCGTGAAGTCATTTTGTGCGCTGGCAGCATTGGTTCACCCCAAATTTTGCAGCTTTCCGGGCTGGGGCCTGCCGCCGTGCTGCAAGCCTGCGGCGTGCCGGTGGTCAAGGAGATTCCCGGCGTGGGGGAGAACATGCAAGACCATTTGCAAATCCGAGCGGTCTTCAAGGTGAAGTACGCCGTCACGCTGAACACCCAGGCCAACTCGCTGCTAGGCAAGGCGCGCATTGGGCTGGAGTACCTGCTCAAGCAGAGTGGCCCCATGAGCATGGCCCCCAGCCAGCTGGGTGCGTTCACCCGCAGCGACCCAAGCCAGGTGCACCCCAACCTGGAATACCACGTACAGCCCCTTAGCCTGGACGCGTTTGGCGAGCCACTGCACACCTTCGACGCGATCACCGCCAGCGTGTGCAACCTCAACCCCACCAGCCGGGGCACGGTGCGCATCAAAACGGCCGAGTTCAACGACGCGCCCGCCATTGCGCCCAACTACCTGAGCACTGAAGCCGACCGCAAGGTGGCGGCCGATTCACTGCGGGTCACCCGGCGCATCGTGGCGCAAAGTGCCTTGCAAAAATACCAGCCCGAGGAGTACAAACCGGGCGTCCAGTTCCAAAGCGATGCCGAGTTGGCGCAGCTGGCGGGTGACATTGCCACCACGATTTTTCACCCGGTCGGCACCACCAAAATGGGCCGCCAGGAAGACCCGATGGCAGTGGTCGATGCACGGCTCAAGGTACACGGGGTGGCGGGCTTGCGGGTGGTGGATGCGGGCGTGATGCCCTTGATTACCAGTGGCAACACCAACTCGCCCACCCTGATGATTGCCGAGAAGGCCGCGCAGTGGATTGTGGAAGATGAAATTGAGCGGGTGAAGGGTAAATCCTGATAGGCACCCCGCCATGGCGGCGCTATAGTCCAGCCACTTCACGCATTTGCAACTGCGAGACACTTGACGGCTAAAACCCGATGGTAGAGAAGACGCCGAGGAGATGACAGCGGCAAGCAACAAAAAAATAGTTCTGCACCTAGAGATGCAGATTCCAAAAAGCACTGGTATATCCGGTGCTTTTTTTTGGTCAAAACACTCTGAAATGCCCGTAAATATTGCGTAAGCAGCTCCTCTATTGATAGCACCCAGTCACCGTAACGGCAGTGCGACAATGGGCCGATGGAACTGATTATTGTGTCGTTGGCCTCACTGCTGGCCGGATTTGTCGATTCGATCGTGGGCGGTGGTGGGCTCATTCTGGTGCCCGCGCTGTTCGCCACGTTTCCCAATGCGCACCCGGCCACTTTGTTTGGCACCAACAAAGCGGCGTCGGTGTGGGGCACCGGCATTGCCACCTTGCAGTACAGCCGCCGGGTCGACCTGCGCTGGCATGCACTGGCCCCGGCAGCACTGGTGTGCTTTGCGGCCTCCTTGGGCGGCGCATGGCTGGTGACTGTCATCTCGCCCCACTACTTGCGCAAGGCGCTGCCACTGGTATTGGTGTTGGTGCTGGCGTACACGCTAGCCAAAAAGGAGCTGGGGCGCCACCATGCGCCACGCTTTACCGGGGTCCATGAAACCCTGGTGGCCAGCGCCATCGGGGCGGTCATCGGGTTTTACGACGGTTTTTTTGGCCCCGGTACCGGCAGCTTCTTTGTGTTCCTGCTGGTGCGCTTACTGGGTTACGACTTCCTGAATGCGTCGGCCGGGGCCAAGCTGCTCAACACCGCGTCCAACCTCGCCGCCATTCTGTTGTTCGCCCTCAAAGGCCATGTGTGGTGGCACTTTGTGCTGGCCATGGCCGTCGCTAACGCGGTGGGCAGCGTCGCGGGCACGCACCTGGCGCTCAAACACGGTACCGGGTTTGTTCGCGGTGTGTTTATCGCCGTGGTGTCCCTGCTGATCCTGAAAACCGGCTTTGATGCCTTTTTGCTCAGCGCGCCGGTGGCCACGGCACGTCTTTGATCAAGCGGGGTTTGCCGATTGGCGCCGTGGCCTGGCCCTTGCTCACCGCCGCCATGTCTTCTTCGTTGGGGTATTGGCCCAGCAGCCAGTAATCAAACACCCGGCGCGCCATGGGGGCGGCCGATGCGGAGCCAAACCCGGCGTTCTCGACAATCACCGCCAACGCAATCTTGGGGTCATCGGCCGGCGCAAACGCGATGTACAAGGAGTGGTCACGCTGGCGCTCTTCCATCTTCGCTGCGTTGTATTTCTCTTTCTGGCTCAAGCCCACGGCCTGCGCGGTTCCGGTCTTGCCGCCGCTGAGATAGCCAGCTCCCGCAAATACCCGGGTGGAGGTGCCCCCCTGTGTGACTCCGACCATGGCCTTGCGAATGATGGCCACGTTGTCGGGGGCAAAGCCCAGGTCTTCTGGCGGCACCGGAGGCACTGGCACACGAACGCGGGTGGTGGCATCCTGTGTAGCAATCACCAACTGCGGCTTGTGCTTGACACCGTTGTTGGCCAGCGTGGCAGTGGCCTGTGCCAGTTGCAGCATGGTGAAGCTGTTGTAGCCCTGTCCAATGCCAAGAGAGATGGTTTCCCCTGCATACCATTTCTGCTGATCGGCACGTTTGTAGTATTTGCGCTTCCAGGCTTGGCTGGGCAGCACACCACGCAGTTCCCCGTGGATGTCAATGCCGGTCAACTGACCGAAGCCCAGGGGTGCCATGAAGTCGTGCATGGTGTCCACCCCCAACTCGTTGGCCAAGGAGTAGAAATAGGCATTGCTGGACTCCACAATGGCGCGGTTCATGTCCATGATGCCGCCGCGCTCGTTCTCCGGGCTGCCAAAGCGGTGCCCGCCAAACATGTAAAAACCCGGGTCGTTGATGAGCGCGGTGGCCGACCGCGTCCCGGTCTGCAGCGCCGCCAAGGCCATGAACGGTTTGTAGGTGGAGCCCGGCGGGTAGGTGCCGCGCAAAGCCCGGTTCAGCAAAGGCTTGTCCGGGGAGCCATTGAGCATTTGCCAGTTTTCCTGGTCAATACCCTCGACAAAGAGGTTGGAATCGAATGTAGGCTTGCTGACAAAAGCGAGCACCTCCCCCGACTTCGGGTCCAGTGCCACCAGCGCCCCACGGCGGTCGCCGTACATGTCTTCGACCAGTTTTTGCAGCTTGATGTCAATTGACAGAACCACCACGTTACCCGGTGTCGCCGGGTTGCTGGCGAGCTTGCGCACGGCGCGGCCCCCGGCCGACGTTTCGATGTGCTCCACGCCCGTGATGCCGTGCAGTTGGCTCTCAAAACTTTGTTCTACACCGAGCTTGCCCATGTACTCGGTGCCCCGGTAGTTGGCCTGGTCGTCAGCGTCTTCAATTTTTTCCTTTTCTGCCCGGTTGATGCGTCCGATGTAGCCAATGACGTGGCTGGCCAGTTCACCATAAGGGTAGTTGCGGAACAACCGCGCCTTGATCTCGACCCCGGGGAAGCGAAAACGCTGGGCGGCAAAGCGTGCCACTTCGGTATCGGTAAGACGGGTGCGTACCGGCAAGGACTCAAAGCTTTTGGACTCGTCCATCAGCTTTTTGAAGCGCCTGCGATCGCGGGGCGTGATGTCAAGAACCTTGGACAATTCGTTAAGCGTTTGCTCAACCCCACCGCTCTTTGAAGGCGTTATTTCCAGCGTGTAGGCCGAGTAATTGCTGGCCAACACAATGCCATTGCGGTCCAGAATCAGCCCCCGATTCGGGACAATCGGCACGATGGAGGTGCGATTGCTTTCGGCCTGGGCACGCAGGTCCTCATGGCGCCAAATTTGCAGGTAGGCCAGCCGCGACAGCAGCAGTAAAAAACACAGGACCACCACCAGACTGACCACAAACACGCGGGTGCGAAAACGGGCCAGATCGGCCTCTACGTTGCGTAACTCCGTCATGGCATGGGCCGGCTACAAAGGCCGGTTTGCGTCGGGATTGGGGGCCCGGCGCTGCGGCGCCAGCAGCATGACACTGACCACGGGCCACAAGGCGGACTCCAACAACGGCGCCATCAACATCCACAGGCCCGGAAAGGCTCCACCAGCCATCATGCGCAGCACCAATTCAACGCCGTGCGCCGCGACAAACAAAGGCAAAATTTGCGCCGCCTGAGACGGCACCGTGAACCACAACAGTCGACGGTGGATGGTGATGGCAAAGAAGCTCATCACCGTGTAGGACATGGCATGCTGGCCCAACAGCCCACCCTGGTGTGCATCCATCAACAAGCCAAACACAAAGGCAGCTCCGATGCTGACCCGCAGGGGCTGGTGCACCGTCCAAAACACCAACACCACGGCCAGCACATCAGGCGTCCACGCCGCGCGCCCCCACAGCCCCATGTTCTGCACCATGTTGAGCAACATGGCGGCAATGAGGCTACCCCAGATGAACAGGGGGTTGACCGGCAGCAATAGCTGCTGCCCAGGACGCATGATCATCGGACCTCCCCCCGCTTGCTGCCCACTGTGGGCGCATCGGGTATGGGCCTGCCGGGCATTTGGGTTGCCAGGGACTCCAACACCATCACATGACCAGCACCCGACACCAGGGCCAGTGGCACGCAGTAGATGCGGGCAAATGCGGCATCGACGCGCCGCTCCACCTTTTCCACCCGCGCGACCGGCAGGCCGGGGGGATAAACCCCATCAACCCCGCTGGTCGTCAACAAATCGCCCACCGCCACATCCGCGTTCGCGGCCATGAAGCGCAGCTCCATCGCATCGGCATGGGTCGAGGTGTCGCCAAAAGCGACGCCCCGCGCCCCGGTACGGGCATTCAAAACAGGAATGGCATGGTCCCGGTCCGTCACCAGGGTCACTTCGCTGACCATGGGGTACACCCGGGTCACCTGCCCAAGCACACCGGATTCATCCAGCACGGGAGAGCCCAAGCCCACATGGTCCGACATGCCCTTGTCAATCACCACCTTGCGGGTGTAGGGGTCGGCTGCGTCATACAGGACCTGCGCCGCCATGGCTGAAGATTGCAAGCGATCCCGCAGCGCCAGTAATTTACGCAAACGGGTGTTCTCCAGCGCCAGCTGCTCCACCTGATTGGCACGCAAAGACTGCAAGTTGAGTTTTTTCCGGGCCTGCTCTTCCTCCGTTTGTGCGGAACTCAGGGAAACGAAATACTGACCGCCCCCCTGCAGCAAGATCACCGGGCGCATGGCCAGCCACTGCACCGGGTACAGCACGGTCGCCAGCACCACGCGCAAGGGCTGCATGACCTTGAAGCGCGCGTCGGCCACCATCAAAAAAAGTGCCAGCGCACTACAGACGGCCAGCTTGGACAGGGCCGACGGGCCCTGACGAAAGAAGGGGGGAGGATCTCTGTCCAGCGTACCAAGTGGCATCGCTGTGTCCAGGCGTTATTCGCTGGTGAAAATAGAACCCAGACGCTCCATCTGCTCCAGTGCCATGCCACAACCGCGCACAACACAGGTCAGAGGGTCTTCAGCCACCAGCACCGGCAAACCGGTTTCTTCGGCCAACAGGCGGTCCAGATCACGCAGCAAGGCGCCACCACCGGTCAACATCATGCCTCGATCAGCAATGTCAGCACCCAACTCGGGGGGCGTTTGCTCCAGTGCATTTTTCACCGCAGAAACAATGTTGTTCAGCGGATCAGTCAGCGCTTCGAGGATTTCGTTGCTGGAAATGGTGAAGCTGCGGGGCACGCCTTCGGACAGGTTGCGTCCGCGGACTTCCATTTCCTTGACTTCCGAGCCAGGAAACGCAGAACCGATTTTTTTCTTGATGGCCTCAGCGGTGGGCTCACCGATCAACATACCGTAGTTGCGACGGATGTAGTTGATGATGGCTTCGTCAAACTTGTCGCCACCCACGCGCACCGAGCCTTTGTAGACCATGCCTCCCAGGGAGATCACGCCGACTTCGGTGGTGCCGCCACCGATATCGACCACCATGGAGCCACTAGCTTCACTGACGGGCAGACCGGCACCGATGGCCGCGGCCATGGGTTCTTCGATCAAATACACATCGCTGGCACCCGCGCCCAACGCCGATTCACGGATGGCGCGGCGCTCGACCTGGGTAGAGCCGCAAGGTACGCAAATGATGATGCGCGGACTGGGTTTGAACACCCCGCGTGGATGCACCATCTTGATAAATTGTTTGAGCATCTGCTCGGTGACCGTGAAGTCGGCAATAACGCCGTCCTTCATCGGACGAATCGCCTCAATGTTGCCAGGCACCTTGCCCAGCATGGCCTTAGCTTCTTTGCCAACGGCCTGAATGGTCTTCTTGCCCTGGGGGCCGCCTTCGTGGCGAATGGCAACCACAGAGGGCTCATCCAGTACTATGCCCTTGTCGCGAACATAAATCAGCGTGTTAGCAGTACCCAAATCGATAGCCAGGTCGGTGGAAAAATACCGACGAAAAGACCCAAACATCAAAAATCCTCTCAGGTATAGCAGGCACTTCGGCCCCTATCACCATTGTTTTGTTGTTAAAAATTGTAAGCTTGGCGTCAAAATCCGCGTTTTTTCAGAAGTCGCGCCAAAGGCAGGATAATAACCGATCCCCCGTGAACAACCCATCCAGCAACCTGCGTTTGGGACTGATCTACCTAATGCTTCAACTCTTTTAGCACCATGTCACTGACATCTCCCGATATCGCGCGCCTTGCCAACCTGGCGCGCCTGGAACTGGAACCGGCGGAAAGCGCACGCCTGCTCACCCAGATGAACGATTTTTTCTCGATTGTGGAGAAAATGCGCTCCGTGGACACATCGGGCATTGCTCCGCTGGCCCATCCGGTGGCGGCGATTGCCGACATTGCACTACGACTGCGCGAAGACCGGGTCAGCGAACCCAACCAGCGCGAAGCCAACCAGCGCAATGCGCCCGCGGTGGAGCACGGGCTCTTTTTGGTGCCCAAGGTAATCGAATAACTTGAACCCCAACCAACGATGACGTCCTCCACCCTCTCGACTTCCCAGGATCTGCACGATTTAACCGTCCACGACCTGGCCTTGGCCCTCAAAAACAAGCAAGTCTCCAGCGTTGAGCTGGCCACCCATTTTTTGAACCGCAGCCGCACCCACGCGGACCTCTGCGTCTACGTCGACATCCAGGAAGAAACCACGCTGCAACAGGCACGCCAGGCCGATGCCCGCATTGCCCAAGGCACAGCTGGCAAGCTGGAGGGGGTACCCATCGCCCACAAAGACATTTTTGTGACCCGCGACTTCAACACCACCGCCGGCTCGCGCATGCTCAAAGGCTACCGCTCGCCCTTTGACGCCACCGTGGTTGCCAATTTGGCACACGAAGGCGTGGTGACGCTGGGCAAACTCAATTGCGATGAATTTGCCATGGGTTCGAGTAACGAGAACTCGGCAATCGCGCCTGTTGGCCACGACAGCGTGGCTCCGGTGCGCAACCCGTGGAACAAGGACCGCATTCCGGGTGGCTCTTCGGGCGGCAGCGCCGCGGCAGTAGCTGCACGACTGACCCCAGCTGCCACCGGCACGGACACCGGCGGGTCGATTCGGCAACCCGCCGCGTTTTGCGGCATAACCGGCATCAAACCAACCTACGGCCGGGCCTCACGCTACGGCATGGTGGCCTTTGCCTCCAGCCTGGACCAGGCTGGCCCCATGGCCCGCACGGCGCAAGATTGCGCCCTGCTGCTCAGCGCCCTGTGCGGCCCCGATCTGGACCGCGATTCGACCTCGCTGGACATGCCGGCGGAAGACTTTTCGCGCAAGCTGAACGACTCCATTGACGGCTTGCGCATTGGTATTCCCAAGGAGTTTTTTGGCGAAGGCCTGGCACCCGATGTGCGCGCCAGCGTGGATGCCGCCTTGCGCACTTACGAAGAGTTGGGTGCCAAACTGGTGCCTATCACACTGCCCCGTACCGAACTGTCGATCCCGGTGTACTACATCATTGCGCCGGCTGAAGCCTCCAGCAATTTGAGCCGGTTTGACGGCGTGAAATTTGGCCACCGCGCCGAGCACTACACCGACCTGGCTGACATGTACCAAAAGACGCGGGCCCAAGGGTTTGGTGACGAGGTCAAGCGCCGCATCATGATCGGCACCTATGTGCTGTCGCACGGCTACTACGACGCCTACTACTTGCAGGCGCAAAAAATCCGCCGCATGATTGCCGATGACTTCCAGAACGCCTTCAAGGAATGCGACCTGATCGCCGGCCCCGTGGCCCCTACGGTGGCCTGGAAAATTGGCGAAAAGTCCAACGACCATTTGGCCAACTACCTGGCCGACATATTCACCTTGCCCGGCTCGCTGGCGGGCCTGCCCGGCATGAGCGTGCCAGTAGGCTTTGGCGAAGGCGGCATGCCGGTGGGCATGCAATTGCTGGGCAATTACTTCCAGGAGGCGCGCCTGTTGAATGCGGCGCACCGCTTCCAGCAGGCCACCGACTGGCACGCACGTACGCCGAAGGGCTTCTGAGATGAGCGAGACTATGAATACATTTGAAGCACAACAGCAGGGCCGCCCGACCGGCCCGCTCGTTTCTGGATATGAAGTCATCATCGGCTTCGAAACACACGCCCAGTTGTCGACCGCAAGCAAAATCTTCAGCCGCGCCTCCACCGCCTTTGGCGCCGAACCCAATACGCAAGCCTGCGCCGTTGACCTGGCCCTGCCGGGCACGCTGCCGGTCATGAACAAGGGCGCGGTGGAACGTGCCATCGAATTCGGCCTGGCCATTGGGGCGCACATTGCCCCGCGCAGCATTTTTGCGCGCAAAAACTACTTCTACCCCGACCTGCCCAAGGGCTACCAGATCAGCCAGTTCGAGATTCCGGTGGTACAAGGCGGTGCGGTGGAGTTCTTCATGCCAGAGGTCAAAGGCGCTGCCGAAAAAAAATCGGTGCGACTGGTGCGTGCTCACCTGGAAGAAGACGCCGGCAAATCGTTGCATGAAGACTTCATTGGCCAGACCGGCATTGACCTGAACCGCGCCGGCACGCCGCTGTTGGAGATCGTCACCGAGCCCGACATGCGCTCCAGTGCGGAGGCCGTGGCCTATGCCAAAGAGTTGCACAAAATCGTGACCTGGATCGGCATCTGCGACGG
>CAJASG010000718.1 GCA_903944555.1 uncultured beta proteobacterium | reverse complement strand
GGCGGGCTGCGCTGCTTTTACGTGGATGCCACGCTGGCGCAAGGCGTGTGCTATGTGGACGGTGAGCGCCATGCTTTTGGCCCCGCCTGCGTCGATGCCGTCACCGCCGTGTGCGACAAAGAAAAACTGACTGCCGCTGCGCTGCGCGGTGGGCTGAAAACCCCCGGCTTCGTGGCCGCGCTGACGCAGTGGGTGAACGCCGGTTACTGGTACTTTGAAGATTAAAAAACAGCGACCTAAAGGCTTTGCGCCAAAGCCTGCAACGACTGCGCGCGTGACAGCGCAATGCGGGCGCAAGCCTGGCTGATGGCGCGCACCATGGCGGGGTCCAGCGTTTGCAGAAATGCTTTCGGTGACAGCGTCCCGTCAAACATGGCGTGGGCTTGGGACAGCGCCTGCAGGGTCTCTTGCGCACCCATAGTCTGGTAGGTGAACGCGGTAAGGGGCGAGACGGTCAGGTCGTTGCTGGTTTGCACTGAGCGGCCTTTTTCAAACACCGCCAGCAGCGCCGGGTTGAGTGCGCGGCCGGTGGGTGCCGGTGGCAGAAAGTCCTGGGCCCGGTCGGGCGCACCGTCTTCGTTGTGCATGTCGCCTAAAAACATGGACACCGGACAGTCGGTGCCGGTGCACAGCGCCAGTGCTTCGATGATGGCAATGGATGTGATTTTGGCGTTCAGAAAATCGCAGGCAAAGGCGATGTTGCGTTGGGCTGCGCCGCGCAGGTGGGCCAGCGCATCGGTGCTGGGGGTGGAGTGGTAGTGCTGAAAAATGGTGGAGGCATCCAAATGCTCCAGGAAGCCCGCCATGCGCACCAACGCGCTGCGATAGTCTTGCACTGAGTAAACACCGGGGTTCGAGAGGGGTGCATTGGACTCGTCGATCAAGAGCCAGGTGGTGGACAAGAAAGCGCCTGGGTCGGCCTTGCCAAAGCCGCCGACATCTCGGTTGGCAAGCACCACTGCGTCGCACACGGTTTGGTGTACCGCAGCGTTCAGCGCATCGTCATCCCATTGCGGGGAGTGCAATTGGGTTTGCTGGCGCACCCGCTGCGCCATGGCATCCACTGCCGTGATGCCTGCCACGGGTGCCCGAAACGGGATAGTGGCCTCAATGCAAGCCGCCACCGCAATCAATTGCGCAGGGTTCAAATGGGGCCGCAAAAGGCGCATGGCCAGTGCGGCGCTTAAAAATTCATTCATGCCACCGTACAGCGGCAGGGTCTGCCCGGGTTTGAAATTGAAGATGGCGGCGCACAAGGCCAGTGCTGGTTCGGTGTCGGCCACGGGCTGCAAAACCAATTCGCCGTGTTCCACGCGGGCAATGTCGTCCAGCAAATGCTGGGTGCCTGCGGGGTAACCCGCGTCCAGTTGGTAATACACCGCGTCGTGAAACAACGCCGCCAGCACCTGCAGCGGTTTCATGCCTTCACACATGGCGAACACATGCCCAGCGGTATGGTAGGTGCGTGTTTTGGAGTTCATGGCCTGGTGCACCAACACCGCCAGGCGCTCGGTCTGGGCCATATCGACTGCAATAGACAGTGCGCTAAACGACTGGTCAAACAGGGCAATAAAACGGTTGATGGTGGCGATGGCCATGCGGTTGGGTTCCTGGGTGGATCAATGCGCAGTCCATGCACAATGCAGGTTCAAATATAGCCGCTCGCCACCCTTTTGAAAGCACGATGTTGAAGCCTCTCTTTGCAAGTGCCTTGCAGCCCATGCCCACGTCGACCAGCGTTTGACGACAGCGATGCGGATTCGACAACGGTTTGACCAATTGCCCGGGGCTTTGCGCCACGCCGGGGCACTTGCGTTGGTGTTGGCGTCCATGGCG
>CAJASG010000717.1 GCA_903944555.1 uncultured beta proteobacterium | reverse complement strand
CCGGCTACGGCTGCGCCGAGCCGCGGGATGACGAAGAACGAGTAAAGATCGTAAAAAGGGGCCAGCCATGCCGCCGGGCGCGAAAACTCCAGACAAACAAAACGACCACCGGGTTTGAGCACACGCATCACCTCAGTCAGTGCAGTCGCCAATTGGGTGGCGTTGCGCAGCCCAAACGACACGGTGAGCAAGTCCACGCTGGCATCGGGTAAGGGCAGATGTTCGGCTTCACCGGCCAACCACTGAATACCCGCATTGCCGGCGCGTGCCCGTCCGACCTGCATCATGGCCAGGCTGGGGTCGCACACGACCACTTCACGACCCCGACCCAGCAGCAGACGGGCTACATCGCCAGTGCCGCCTGCCAAGTCGACGACGCGCCCAAAGATGCCTGCCACCCGCTGTGCCAGCTTGCGCTTCCACAGGCGGTGGATGCCCATGCTCATCAGGTCGTTCATTAAGTCGTAGCGCGGCGCCACGGCGTTGAAAACCAGGCGAATGCGCTCGCGGCGCTCTTCGCTGCTGACGGTTTGCTTGCCGAAACTCTGGTCGATGGAGGGTTTGTCTTGCATGGGGCTAGCGTAGTGCACGTTCAACCGCAAGCTCAAGCTGCGCGCGTGTCATGGCGCCCATGCGGCTGGCCACGACCTCCCCCTGCTTGTTGAGGACCACTGTAAACGGCAGGCCAGCCTTGCTATTGCCCAGCGAGCGCATCAGCTCAATGCCCGGTGCGCGAGTCAGCAACACCGGGTAGTTGATGTCGTAGGCGCGGCCAAAGTCGCGCACCGGTGCGGGGTCGGTCTCGATGTTGATACCAATGATGTCCACGCCGGTTTTTTGTTGCTGCAGGGCGACCAGTTCAGGGATTTCCACCCGGCAAGGCGGGCACCAACGCGCCCAAAAGTTGATGATCATGGGGCGACCGCGATGGGTCGAAAACAGCACGGGCTGATTGTCCAGGTCGTACAAAGTGGCACCAAAGAGAGCGCTGGTAGTGATGCGCCCAGGCTCTTCGAGCGTGAGTCCGCCCTGCATACTGGTCTTGGGCTGAGCCAGCGCCAGGGTGCAGGCATAAACCAGTGGTAGCGCCAGAAAAAAGGCGCAAATAGAGCTGCGCCTCAAGGCAGGTCCCCACGGCGAAACAGCACAAAGCCCGTAAATGCAGCCACTACGCCCAGCACAAGGGGGTAAGCCAGCGCAAAGACTTTGTAACCAAAGGCGCCAAATAAATCCAGAATGACGTAGGCCGAAGGGCCGAGAACGATGAGCTGCGGGTCAAACATGGCCAGTGCGGCGGTGCGAAACACCTGCAGCGGGTTGGCCAAGGCCAGGGTCACCGCCAGCTCGGGTGAAATCTTTCCCTGGATCATCACGCCAAGCAGAATCAGGTCGAGGAACAGCAAGAAGGTGAGCCAGACCAAAAAGGCCGCGCCCTGGGCCATGTCGGTGGTTCGGGCCAAGGACGAAATCAACATTCCGATGCCTAAAAAGCAGGCAGCCATCACGGCAAGCAGGGCGGTGTAGTAACTGAAGATAGCCCAGGGCACCTCAATGCCCTTGACCATGGCAATCAGCACGGCCATCACCATAGCGCCGAACACTGGCAGGAAGATGACGATGTAACGCCCCAAGATCTTGCCCCAAAACCAGGCGGCAAGTGACACCGGCAAGGACAGCAAATACTCGTAAACACCGGCCTCCCGGTCGCCTGCGACGGAGCGCACTGTGGTGATTAAAACGAAGATCGGCAAAATGGCCATGGTCAACTGGATGTACGTCACCAGCAGCCGAGACAGGCCGATGAAACCCAGCACCCGGGATTCAGTCAGCCCGAACAAAAACAGCAGCGCTACGATGCCTCCGAATACGAGGGTGTAGATCAGAAACCAGCGGGCACGCAGGGATTCAACAATATCGAGTTTGGCGGTGAGCCAGAGTTGTTTCATGGGATTAGCAGTGGGTTATTTGGGGGCGCCGGGGGCGCTGAAAATCGGGCGGTCTACGGTCGATCCGGGCAGACAATTGGCCGGCCACATGCTGGCTGCCTTCTTGCTCATGACATCAAAGTTGACCGTGTCCGGTTGCGGCTCAGGGAAGGCCGCGTAGTTGTAGCCCATGGGCGAGGTTTTTCCGCTCAGGTAATGGGCACTTCGGGCGTCCAGCCATATGCTGCTCTTACTGGCAAAGTCGGCCACCCAGAACCGGGTGGCTGCATCGGACATCCAGGGGTGTTCTTTGTGCTTCTCTTCGTACCAAGTGGATGCACAGCCGATGTCGTCGAATTTGAAGGCGGTGTTTTTGGGGCCGCCACGAATCTGGGCTGGAAAGCGCCGGTCCGAGATGGCCATGCCGCACCGCGCACAAACGTCACGGTCCCATTTGAATGCAACCATTCCTTCTGGCCACACGCCATCGTCACCACATGCCGTAAGCAGGGCGGCTATCGGCGTCAGGCCAATACCGTGGGCTACAAAAGCACGTCGCCTCATGGGTTGATTTCAGTCAACGACACGTGACTAACGACCGCTACGTAGCGTGAAACCATACCCAGAAAACGCAGACGGTCGGGTCCAGCGACTTCGCCCTCCCATTGGGTCACTTGCGCGTCCAGGACGCGGAAGTTCCACTGTTCTAGCGCCTTGGCCAATGCCGGTTCAGGTTGCCGGGCCACCACGCGGCCGCTCAGCATGCCGGTCATGGACACGTTTTCAGCAATGCTTTCGTCCAGCACCACTTTGCCCAGATCGAGTTCCACGACGCGGTTGACCAAAGCGGACACTTCGTTGATACGGTGGCTTGAGATCAGCATGGTGGCGCTTTGCGCACGCTCTTCCAGCAGTTCGAAAAATATCTTTCGCGCTTGGGGGTCGAGGTTGGCTGCAGGCTCATCCATCACCAGCACTTTGGCATCCCGTCCCAGTGCGATGGCGATCAACAGCTTTTGCTTCATGCCGCCGGAGAGTTTGTTGAAGGGCCGCGCCAGGATGCTGGCAATGTCGAGTCCCAGGCGGATCGCAATTTCATGCATGCGCACCGCAGGGGTGTTGCACAGGGCGGCTGAAAAATCGATCAGCTGCCCGACTGGCATTTTTAGCGGTGGCGGTAGTTGTGGCACGAAGCCGATCAGCCCAAGGACCTCGGTGCGCTGCAGGCGCGGATTACGCCCTTGGATCAACACTTCGCCGTCGTGTGTGTATTCCCCGAGCAGGCAGCGAATGAGGGTGGTTTTCCCTGCCCCGTTGGAGCCGATCAGCGCCACGCGTTCACCAAGGCCGACTTCAAGTTGAATGCCATCAAGGATGTGGGCGCGGCGAAAAGATTTACTGACGTTATTGAAACGGATCACGGAATTTGCCTATGTGAGAGTTGCTGTAAAGCCCCGGAGTGGGGCAGCCACTTACAGTAATTTGGAGAGACCCTTGATGTCGAATTTTAATGAGCCGGTTGGGCAGGTATCCACGCAGGCTCCGCAGCGGGTGCAGTCGGGGCCCAGTGGTACGACGGTGTCAACGGCGCGACCTTTCACGACGGTGTCCAGCACATGGGGAACCAGGCACACCTTGCGGCAGTCGCCCTCATGAAAACAGCCGTCAAGCGTGTACACAACACGTACCGGCGACAAGATGCCGACCACGCCGTAGGTGAGTCCGATGGGGCACGCGTAACGGCACCACGCGCGGCGTGAGATGGCCACTTCAAATAGCAACAGTGCCAGCACCCACAGCAGCGCCAAGCCCGGCCCGTAAATCAGCGCCCGCGAGAGAATACCGGTGGGCGAGATGGCTTCAAAAACGGTATAGCCTGTTCCCAGCGCGGCAGCAGCAAAGACGATCCAAAAATAAGTGCGCAGGCTGCGGCTCATGGTCTGGTCGGACACCAATTTTTTACTGGCCATCCAAAGATGCAATTTTTCTGCCCACTCAGCAAGCAGGTGGTAAGGGCACACCCAGGAGCAAAAAGTACGCCCGCCCACGAGCATCCAGAAGACCATGACCGTCATGGTGCCGATAACCAGGTTCACGATGATGTGTTTGTGGGCCAGCATGACCTGCAGTGCGGAATTGAGGTCGATCAGGTGGAACCCAATAAAACGCGAGGCAGTCAGTGCACCTTCGAGAATTTGAATATCAAAACCGAATGACACCACAAACAAAAGATTGGCTGCCACCAACACGGCCCAGCGCCGGTTGCGCCACGTATTGACGTGTGGCTTTTCATGCGCTTTCATGATGGCTGCGCGCACTTCGACCTTGTTGGCCATGCGCTTGAGCTCATGGACCTGTTGCGCGCGCTCCGTGATGACCGTGGGTTTTTTGGACTCGCGTCCAAACATGACTGCGATCTGTGTGAAGAAGCGATTCCATTGGACGTTTTTCATACCTTCCAGACCTCCCTGGCTTCGATCACAATGCAGGCCGACTCGGTGGGGCACACCATCTCGCACACGCCACATCCCACACACGGTTCATGGACGACGGGTTGACGACGGGTCTTGCCGTCTGACGTCGTCAGCGTCTCCATGGAGATGGCTCCGCCCACCGGACATTCGCTCACGCAAAGATTACATTCTGGGACGTCGTAGGGGTGGTCGGCGACCAAGATCGGCTTCCAACGGTCTACGTCCATGTAGCGCATACGCCCCTTGAAGGATGCCCCACGCGTTTGCCCCTTAAACCCCTTGCCTTGGATCGCCAGGCAGGCTTCTGGACGTGTCAATCGCGCCACGCCCATGCGTTCCTTCAGGTTGAGCGTGGGTTCGGCGTCCTTTTCCTTGGCCTTGAGTGTGGGCTTGGTCGCCAAATTGGACCCCGCCCGAACCATCAAAAACCCAGGTTTTTCGTAGGCGAGGGAGCCAGTAGGACAGGCCAAAATGCACTGAACTGCATCGCAGGAGAAGTCGCAAGCCTGCTGGCGCGGGTCGATATAGGGCACCCCCACCCCAAACCCGTCCACCAGATCGGCCAGCTTAATGGCCTGCACCGGGCAGACCTGAACGCACTGGCCACATTTGATGCACGACCCCAACAGGTCTTTTTCGTCAAGAGCTCCAGGTGGACGCAGACGCTGCTTTTGTGCGTAGGCCAGCGGTAGATACCCCGACAGAGCAGCACCCAGCACACCACCCGCGAGTAGTGCGGTGCGCATCCACCGGCGGCGATCCTGACGGCTCAAGCGAGGTTTAGGTTGGCTGGGCGGTGTTGCTACCGGTGTGGGTCCAGTCATCCTTTCACTCCTTGAGGTTTGACGAACCGGGGATGCTCGTCTTTGAGTGTTAATTCGGGGGATGAAAATGGGGCGAGTCGCTCCAGAAAATCCAATAGTTCCATCACGGGGGCGGTTTTGAAAAAACGCGCCGTCGGCATCTCGATCCAGATCTGGTCGGCGTAGGCATACAACTCGTAAGCGGTGTCCCCCATGCCATCGTGGTTGCGATCGAATCCGGTGTAATCGTCCCAGTAGTTTCCACGCCATTCGTTCAGACCCGCCTTGCCACGCCCGGATTGAACGACGTTGGTGAGGTTGCCTTCAAATACGTTGTCCGTGACCACATTGCCACCCAGTTCACTGGTGAATTGCACCGCGATGCCGTTATAAGCAAAGCGGTTGTTTTTGATCCAGATTTTGCTGTCGGGTTGAAACGGCGACAGGTCCGAGCCGATGCCAACCGCACAGTAAATGATCTCATTACCTTCAATCACGGTATTGCTGGCTTCCTTAAAGCCAATCGCCATGCCCGTGGCACCGGTAGCGTGTGAAATGAGGTTGTTGCGCAGAACACCCCCTTCGGTGTACATGAAATACACGCCCACGGCGTTGTCAATAAAGCGGTTCTCCTCAACGATGTTGTTCTTGGCAAACATGAAGTGGATCGAGTACCTGCTGCGGGTGCCCATGTTGCGACGGAATGTGTTGTCATTCGAGTACCAGGCCACCATGTCCCGCGAATCAGTGACTTCGTTGCCTTCGATCAGGTTGCGGTGGCTATACCACAGCCGCAATCCGTCGCCTCGTACGCCCAGATCGGCGGCTTTGGAGCGAACTTTATTGCCGATCACGGTGTTGTCGTTGGATTGCTTGAGGTCGATGCCAAAAAGGCAGTTATCCACCACAACTTTTTCAATGCGGTTGTGGTGGCCACGCACGTCCAGGCAGGAATCGTCGGTGTCATGCGAGTCGCCTGATCCCGTTAGGTGAATTCCGCGCAGGGTGGCGCCATTGGTCTGCATCGAAAACACGGTGCCCCGATCCCCGGCATCGATGGTGACCTTGCCATGGCCTTCGATGGTCAATGGTTTTGTGAGAATCACAGGGCCCGCGTAGTTACCAGCTGGCACTACCAGCACAGAGCCCTCTGGCGCTGCATCCACCAGTGCCTGAAAAGGCTTGAGCCCATGAACGCGCTTGTTGCGCTCGTACAGCGGAAAGGTGGGCTTGGGGCGATCAACATCCACGCGCGGGGCTGTGGATAAATCGGCGGTGGCGCCAAGCGCCGGAGTTTTCCCGGCCTCGTCATCAACCTCGGTGGTGCGCGCAAGCAGTAGTGACGAAACCAATAAAAGCGGCGGCAGTAAGGAGACCCAGCGTCTGTTATTCATACTGCTTATAGCGCTGTGCCTTCACGCATTTGGCGGCGACGTAGTAGTACGGCAAGCATCAGGCAAGCAAATGTCACCACAAGCAGGCCATAGCCCCAATACGGATAGGAGTAGGTGGAAAACTGCGCTACCTTGCCTTCGCCAAACACGGTGGGCATAAAAGGTTTGACCGTGAAAGCGCCCCATGGGTGCATGTTGTGTCCAAAGAACCAAAGCCAACCTGCGTATTCAATGACAAAGTAGACGGGGAGCAGACCTGGAATCAATGCCAGGAGAAGTGAGAACTTTGGAAGTTTTGATACTGCGACTACTACTACTACCATGGCTGCGATCAAACCGGCAATTGCAACCTTGCTGTACAGGCTGACGTTATCGCCCCAAATTTGGATACGGGCGGGTTCATTGAAGAACGTGGCGGCCTCTGTCATGTACGCTTTGACGTGATTGGCCAAGTGGCCCAGCACAAATTGGTCCACCACCATCCAAGCTGCAACGGCGGTAAAACCCGCTGAGAGCACCATCAAACGCCGCTTGCCAGCAGGTGTCATGAAGCCCAAAAGCATCACACCAAAAAAACCAAAAAAGAACTTCGCTAATGGCTTTTCAACCGGTGCACCTGTCGCGATTGGGAACATGCCCACGTAGTGGTTGATGGTGTTCATTTCATGGACACAATCCAAGCCCGCCGCATTTTTGTTGACGTCTTTTTTTGCGTCCAAAATCGGGTTGTAGCGCTCTGAATCAGGGCCCATGTCGGCCTGCATGGTTTCTGAGCCCATGCGAGTATTGTTGCCCACCGCACTGCAACCGTTTTGCACTCCGTCAAAATGGAAGTGAATGCGGATGCCATCTGGAAATGCATCCTTGGGGTAGTTGGGCGCGGTGAGCGAGACCCACCATATCGGGGCGAAAAAGGCAGCAATCATGGCCACTAGGGCGACCATGGTGAGTGCCGTGATCAGTCGATTTTGTTGGGTCTGTGCTTTCATAGTTGAGGCTTATTTTTTCTTGGAAGTCTTGGCAGCAGGGCCGGCTTTGCAGGTAGATCCTGGCATGCTCAAGCTGGCTTGATAAGCAGAAATGGCAACCAGTTGCTGATTGTCATATTTCTTGATGATTTTCACCATGTCAGGATTGGCGTTGCGGCGGTGCCCGTCCCGAATTTCGGTCATCTGGCGCAACAAATACTTGTAATGTTGACCTGCCAGCACCGGATAAAACTTATCCTTGACGCCTTCGCCATTGGCTTTGTGGCACTCAATACACTCTTTTTCATACATCACCTTGCCGTCGGCAATCTGTTTGGCCGCGTCGGGACCTTCGTACATGCCATGCACCGCTGGAATGCACAAGCTCTCAATGTAGGCCGATACGTTTGCAAGTTCTTGGGCATCTGTGAGCTCCTTGGCAAACGGATACATGGTGGGGTTGTCACGCAGACCAGCACGGATGTCTGCCATCTGTTTGATCAACACAGTGGTGTGTTGCCCGGCCAGTTGGGGGAATGTGCCGTCAGGACGTCCCGCACCGGAAGGCAGGTGACAGGCTCCGCACACTTCGTAGCCTTCTTTGCCATCCTTGGCGTTGCCCTTGAGTTTCAATGCTTCAATTTTTTCGCCTTCTTGGGCGTTCCATTTGTAGTCTTTGGACTCGATGCCAGCTTGCGTTGCTGGAGGGGGTCCACCGGCGAAGCTAATAGCGGGGGCGAATGAGAGTGCCATGACCAATGCAATAATTTTTTTCATCTTTGCTTCTCCGAATAATGGGGCTGTTTATTTAATCTTGGAAAGATACAGAGCTATCTCTTTGATCTCGGAGGCGGATACCAAGTGCATGACCCCTTTCATGGCGGCGCTGCTACCGTTGGCGCGCGCACCGCTTTGAATGTCGAGCATTTGTGTCTCAAGATAAGTCGCGTTTTGTCCTGCAAGTTTGGGATAGGAGGCTGTTAGAGGCTTCTTGCCTTCTTTACCGTGGCATGCAATACAGGTTTTTTCCGCATAAAGCGCAGCACCGTCAGCAAAAGCCGCAGTGGATGCGAGAGCAGTCAATGCTGCTGCGAATAACAATTTTGTCTTCATGGTTTTTGGTCTCCAAATGACTGCGGGGAGTCGAACAATTCGACCCCCCGCAGTTGCTTAACTAAGCAGGTTTACTTGACTTTCTTAGCGCCGTTTTGCTCAAGGAAGGTCTTGGCCCGCAGACCTAGATCGGCGGTTTTGACTTGGTATTGCCAAACTTGCTCAGCCCACAAATTGGCGTTCTCCCAATCTTTCTTGGCAGCAGCAGCCTCGTGTTTGACCTTGATGTCTTTGGTTTTTCCAAGCTGGTCAAATGCGTCTTCCACCATGGCCACGACTTCGGGGAAGTCCTTGTAGTTCACACTGGTGATATAGGCCACCACGGAGTCAATAATGGCTTGGGTGTCCGCCACCTTTTTCACCGTTGCCTTGTAATCTGCTTCCGTGTAGTTTTGGGCCGCCAAAGTTGCTTTGGTGGCTTTCCAGCCTTTGGGCTTGACCAGCAAGTAGCCTTGCATTTCAAGGTGCAAGGCAGAGCAGAATTCCGTGCAGTAGTACGGATAGACGCCTTCCTTGTCAGCCTTGAACTTCACAGCCACCGTTTTACCTGGCTCAACCGATGCATGCACGTTGAAGGTGCTGACGGTAAAGCCGTGGGTCTCGTCTTGTGCGCGCTCGAGATTGGTCAGGTTAATCGTTACTTCGTCACCGACTTCGACTTCAATGGTCTCCGGCGTGATGTGTGAGCGGATCAAGGTGCCGAAAACTTCGACTTTATTGCCCTTCTTCACTGTGCGCTCTTCACCTGCCTTGGTGGCTCCGGGATGTGCTTGGTCCGTACGGCTGTCGGTTCCGACTTTGTAACGCACTGCTGGTTTGAGCTTCTTGGCATCAATGGCGATCACATAGTGTGGTTCGCCCAATGGCAAAGGCATGTCGTACAACAACTGCATCTTGTCGCCACTGATGTCGATCAGTTGGTGATTTTGCGGGTGCAAAGGACCTATCGGCACAAAGCGGTCAATGGCCAACTTGTTCAAAGCAACAAGGTATTTGCCAGCAGGCTTGGTGGAGTCACCTTCCATCGTCATCAAGTGACCGATGTTGTAGTGCACGCTCAGCTTGTCAAGCACTTTGCCTTCACAGTAGTTCCACTTGGCAACTTGCGAGTCCACATACAGCGATGTGTAGGCGATACAGGTCTTGCTGTCGTACTGGGTGTGCAATGGGCCGAGACCCAAGGAAACCTGCGTGTGCAACGCATCCTTCATTGCAATCACCGGGATGCCATACGGGTCTTTGGACTCAAACTTGCCAGCTTTGATCGCGGCCTGGATTTTTTCGAAGCTGTAGACCGATACGTGAGTGTCGAGTTTGCCCGCGACAATAATCTTACTGCCGTCTGGTGTCACGTCTACGCCATGGGGCGATTTGGGCTCTGGAATCAGGAAGAGAATGCCTTCTTTAATGGCCGTTTCCATCATCAGCACATTGTGCCCGTTGATTTTTTTGCCCTTGCCGGCAGCTACCAATTCAGCAGCTTTCTTCCAGTTGATTACGTGCATGTAATCGGTGTCTTTTGCAGAGCAGCCTGCCTCATAAGGTGGACGACCTTTTTCGATGCCCCCGACATAACGCTCGGAACAGAAAGAGTTTGTGAACGACCAACCTTCGGACATTCCCTTGCCAGCATCCGACAGGTCTTGTGAGTAAGGAGGCAGTTCCAGGGAGAATGATTTCTCGGGCTGAATACGACCTTCCTTGCGATCAAATTTCCAGTAAGTGATACCGCCGCGGTACTTCTCGTTGAATTCTTCGAGTGGGTAGAACTTTTTGTTTTCCAGTGGCGTGGCGTATTGGGCCGCTTCAATCACGTATTCGGTGTTGGTTGTGACGAAAGCGCCGCCGTGTTCCGACTTGAAGATTGGGTTGACCACAATTTGTTTGGTTTCAAAGTCGCGCAAGTCAATCACAGCAATGCGTGGATTGGCCTTGTCGTTAATGAAAACGAATTGACCGTCATACTCGCCATTGGTTTCGGACATGGCGGGGTGGTGTGTGTCACCCCATGTAATATCTTTGCCGTCGATGCGACCTTGTGCAAGCACCTTTTTGGAGCTCTCGTCAAAGCCATAACCTTGCCATGGTTCTGGCGTAAACACGCCGATGTACTTCAAAATGCGCATTGAAGGGATCGCATAAACGATAACCTGTCCCGATTGACCGCCGGAGCTAAAGGCAACAAATTCGTCGCGCTTGCCGGTGGGGACATAGGTTTTGGCCGCAGCCAGCAAGTCTTGCTGGCTCAGTCCGCGTTGTTTCAACACGTCTTGCAACGTATCGGCCGACCATGCTGCCGTGGTGGCCAAGCCCATGCCGGCGGCTATCAGCGAAACAGCCAGTTTGCTTAATCTCTTCATTCGCATCTCTCCTAGTTGGTTACGTTAATTCCATCCCTATCGAGGTCCGAAAGTACGGCCTTAGAGTTGGTTTCCAGTGAGGTGGATAACGTCTGTCATTCTAGAAAATGAGCACTTGAAGCGACTTAATCTACATTAGCTTTTACCGCCTGCAGTTGTTGAGTTTGATCAGCATCAAACAAATAGACTAAATATTGATTTAAGCAGCACTGATCGCAAGTGCAGCGGGTCGTTACACCTAATAGCTCAGATTAGAGTGTGTCAAAGACTGGCAGACTAGCTGAAGTCTGACCAGGCTAGCACCAGTTGGACCAACCGTTACGGTTTGACCTTACCCGGCGTGCCCAAACCGCCTTTGTTACGGGCATCTGCAATCTCGGCCATTACCTGTGTCGCGTCACTGGAGGTGGGATCAAGAACGGTGAGTACTTTTTCCCAGTGGGTAACGGCCAAAGCATAGTCTGCACGTCGATAGGCTGCAGATCCCGCCATCATCAGCGCCATCGGGTGTTTGGGGTTAAGGGCCAGTGCCTTGGTTACCAGTGCCATAGGGCGCCCCTCAAGGTTGTTATTCGCGCGCACCGCAAGCAGGTCTGCATATTGCGTCAGCAAGTCGGGGTCAGTTTCGACCAGTTTCCCAGCTTTGACATAGGCTTGTTCCGCCTCAGGCAAACGATTCTGAACTTTGTAGGCCCGCGCCAAGCGTGCCCAGCCAGCCAGGTCGTCTGGGTTCGCTTTGAGTCGTTCTGCAAGCCGGTCAACCATTTGGTTGATTTTTTCCGGGGTCATGGTTCCCGCTGCTGCTGCGGCCGATACAGCAGGGGGCAGTTTTCCTGCAACTGGTTTCCCTATTTTGGCGCGGGCGTCTGCGATATCCGCTTCTACCTGTTGAGCGTCCGGCGAGCCTGGTTCAAGTACCAGCAACAATTTTTCCCAATACGTAACGGCGCCAGCGTAGTCGGAGCGACGGTAGGCTGCAACCCCGGAAATCATCAATCCCATGGGGTGCTGCGGATTGATTTCCAAGGCTTTCTTAATCAGAGTAAGTGGTCGTCCTTCGATATCGCCATTGGCCTTCACCGCCAAGAGATCCGCGTAGTCCACCAGCAGATCTGCGTCGGT
>CAJASG010000716.1 GCA_903944555.1 uncultured beta proteobacterium | reverse complement strand
TACTGGCAGCGTGAGACGGTAATGGACTTTTATGCGTCCATCGCCAAGACCCCCGTGGACATCGTGTACCTGGGTGAAACCGTGTGCTCGCGCCGCCGTGAGTTGCGCTTGGCCGACTGGCTGGCCATTGCGGCACGCCTGATCGAGGCCGGCAAAGAGGTGGTCATGTCCACCCAGGTGCTGATCGAGTCCGGCTCGGACGTGACTACCTTGCACAAGATTGCTGAAATGTCGGCCCAGGGTGACTTCATGGTCGAGGCCAATGACATGGGTGCGGTGCACTGCCTGGAGGGCAAGGTGCCCTTTGTGGGTGGGCCCCACCTGAACATTTACAACGTTCCCACCCTGCAATGGATGGCGCCACTGGGCATGCAGCGCTGGGTCATGCCACTGGAAATGGGGCGTGCCGACCTTGCCCTGATGCAGCAAGGCCGCCCTGCGGGTTTGCAGACCGAGGTGTTTGCCTATGGCCGCATGCCGCTCGCGTTTTCGGCGCGTTGTTTCACCGCGCGGCACTGCAACTTGCCCAAGGACGATTGCCAGTTCCGTTGCATTGAACACCCCGATGGCCTGCTGCTGCGCACCCGTGAGGACGAAGGGTTTCTCGTGCTCAACGGCATCCAGACGCAGTCGGCCAAGGTCTACAACCTGCTGCCCGAACTGGGCGCCATGCGTGCGCTGGGCGTGGATGTGGTGCGGGTCAGTCCGCAGGCACAGCACACGCCTGAGATCCTCCAACTGTTCCACGGCGTGCTGGCACAGCAAACGCCCCTGGAGACCGCCATGCAGACGATCGCGGGCCTGATGCCCGACCAGTCCTGCAACGGCTACTGGTACGGCAAGCCCGGCCTGGAACAACTGGCGGCGCAGCCAGAGCACGCTTAAGGCCTGAAGGAGTTACCTATGAGCACCATCCCGTTTTTGCTGCCCAAACCCCTGGGCGACCTGTTGTCCCGTTTGCCCGCGTATCCCGGCTCTTTGCTGTTTGTGACGGCCTTGAACCTGGCATTGGCCAAGAACCTCGCACCCGACGTCACGCGGATGCTGGCAGGCAAAAAAATGCGCTTGCGGGTGACGGATGCCCAGCTGACCTTTGATTTTGAATGGCTCGATGGCCGCTTCTCCGCCTGCCATAACAAGGCCGAGGCCGACCTCACCATCAGCGCCAGCGCGCATGACTTTGTGCTGCTGGCCCGCCGCCAGGAAGACCCCGATACGCTGTTTTTTAACCGCCGTCTCTCCATGGAGGGCGATACCGAGCTGGGCCTGTTGGTGAAGAACACCATCGACGGTATCGAGTTGCCGGTTTTTAATCTGGAACGCTTCAAACCGGCCCAAGTGCTGGAGCGTCTGAAATCCCGCTTCAAACCGCGCTGAATCCCAGTCCATGTGTTCATGCATTTAGCCCATTCGTCGCCGCCCAAGCGCGTCATCGTCGCCATCTCGGGGGCCAGCGGCGCAGTCTACGGCGTGCGCCTGTTGCAGGTGCTGGCCGCCTTGGGCAATGTACAAACCCACCTGACGGTGTCGGACGCGGGGTTTTTGAATTTGCAGCAGGAACTGGACATGGGCCCTGCCGATATAACGACCTTGGCCGATGTGGTGCACCCGGTGCGTGATGTTGGCGCAGCGATTGCCAGCGGTTCCTTCCAGTGCGATGGCATGGTGGTGGCGCCCTGCTCCATGCGTACGCTGGCCTCAGTGGCCCATGGCATGTCCGACAACCTGATTGCGCGTGCCGCCGACGTGATGTTGAAAGAGCGTCGTCGCCTGATTTTGATGGTGCGTGAAACCCCCTTGAACCTGGCCCACCTGCGCAACATGACCAGCGTCACCGAGATGGGGGGCATTGTGTTTCCGCCGGTGCCCAGCTTCTACCACCGCCCGCAAAGCATTGCCGATCTGGTGGACCACACCGTGAGCCGGGTTGTGGACTTGCTGGGCTTTCCGCAGGTTCATGCGCCACGCTGGGGTGGGCTCAGGGTGGCGGAGCCGCCGGACAGCGTGGCCTGACCCTGCCGCTTCAAGGACAAATCCATGGCTTACCGTGATCTGCGGGATTTCATCGCCCAGCTGGAGCAGTTGGGCGAACTCAAGCGCGTGAGTGCTTCGGTCTCACCGCATCTGGAGATGACTGCCTTGTGCGACCGCACGCTGCGTGCCGGGGGCCCTGCGCTGCTGTTCGAGAACCCGACCGGCCACAGCATCCCGGTGTTGGGCAACCTTTTTGGCACCACCCGCCGCGTCGCCTTGGGCATGGGCGTGGCCGATGTGAGCGAGGTACGCAAGTTCGGCCATGTGCTGGCCATGCTCAAGGAGCCCGAAGCGCCCAAGGGCTTCAAGGACCTGATGGGTATGAGCGCCCTGGTCAAGACCCTGTGGAACATGGCACCCAAAGAGCAGCGCAGCGCCGCTTGCCAGGAGGTGGTGTGGGAAGGATCCGACGTGGACTTGTCCCGCCTGCCGATCCAGCACTGCTGGCCCGGTGATGTGGCGCCCCTGATCACCTGGGGGCTGGTCATCACGCAGGGCCCCCATAAGGCGCGGCAAAACCTTGGCATCTACCGCCAACAGGTGCTGGCACGCAACAAGGTCATCATGCGCTGGTTGCCCCACCGCGGCGGCGCGCTCGATTTTCGGGAGCATGGGCTGAAAAACCCCGGCCAGCCCTACCCGGTGTGTGTGGCTCTGGGTGCTGACCCCGCCACTATTCTGGGCGCAGTCACGCCGGTGCCCGACAGCCTGTCGGAGTACCAGTTTGCCGGCTTGCTGCGTGGCAGCCGCACCGAGCTCGTGAAGGCCCTGGGCAGCGAATTGCGTGTGCCCGCCAGTGCCGAGATCGTGCTCGAAGGCCACATCTACCCAGACGCAAAACACGCCAGCGGATTCGAGCATGCGGTCGAAGGCCCGTACGGTGACCACACCGGCTACTACAACGAAACCGCTGAATTCCCGGTGTTCACCATCGACCGCATCACGCAAAAGCGCGAGCCGATCTACCACTCCACCTACACCGGCAAGCCGCCTGACGAGCCCGCTATGCTGGGGCTGGCGCTGAACGAGTTGTTTGTGCCGCTGTTGCAACGCCAGTACCCCGAGATCACCGACTTCTATTTGCCGCCCGAGGGCTGTAGCTACCGCATGGCGGTGGTCAGCATCAAGAAGTCGTACCCGGGCCATGCGCGGCGCGTGATGTTTGGCATCTGGAGTTTTCTGCGCCAGTTCATGTACACCAAGTTCATCGTGGTGGTGGACGAGGACATCAACATCCGCGAATGGGCCGACGTGATCTGGGCCATCACCACCCGCATGGACCCGACGCGCGATACCCTGCTGGTCGACAGCACGCCCATCGACTACCTCGACTTCGCCTCCCCGGTCAGCGGCCTGGGCAGCAAGATGGGCATGGACGCCACCAACAAATGGCCGGGGGAAACCATGCGCGAATGGGGCCGCACCATGCAGATGACGCCCGAGGTCACGGCCAAGGTGGATGCGGTCTGGCAGGGCTTGGGTTTATAAGCCAAATCGGGCTGTAGCCCCCGTGGGACGTGCGCAGGCAGCTATTAATTTAGGAGTGACTAGACTGCCCGCTGCCGCCCATCCCGCGCACCTTGCCGCTCATGCTTTTTCTGCAGCTGCAGGTACGCCAGTGGGTGCTGTCGCCCATGTCGTTGCGGGTGCTGCGTTGCGCCTGGGTGCTTCGGATTTCGTAGGCGTCCGCGGGAGTCTTATCGCACCAGTCGGTGGCTTTTGGCCAGAAGTCCGTGCGTGCCGCAGGACTCCCAATTCCACAACATCTCGAAAAATTGATCGGCCGTAGCGGCAGGTGTCCGTCTGACCACCAATATCAGTTTGCGAGTTCCAGCAGGACTTCGCCTATTGCCTGGAAGAGAACAATTTTTGCAAACCCGCCTCAAACCGGCTTGTGGCTTGCGGACTTCCAAAAATGGGCTTTCGACAGTTGTTGCGATCTAAATCAGGGTGCCTGGACAAGAAGAGCCGCACCCTGGAATGGTTGACACCGTCTTCAAGACAGGCGCAAATGACCACCGCGGCACAAAGCTCTGGATAAGCTATATCGGTCATTTGTTCAAATACCAATTCAGCGTGTTCAATGGCCTTCTCACGACGGTCAGCCGAAAACCATGCAAGCGCTAAATGTTGCAAGTAAAAATAGCGGAGCTTTTTCCCAGATTCGAGGTAACTGATGTCCCCCGAAACATGGAAGTTGGACAACGTTCTGATTGCCTTGGCCTGATCAAAATCAGGAAAAATCCTCAGCGCCATATCTGCGGTGCGAATGCTTTCTCTATAGCCCCCGGAATGAAACTGGTGGGAGGCCTTTAAAGCCAATGCGTAATAACTTCGCGGGTCCAATTTGATCGCCAAATCAAGTAGATCCAGATGCTCCAGATTCGCCTGATTGCTTACTGGATATGGCGAAAGATCCAAACTCCATTCGAGACAATGCGCCTTCATGCTCATTGCCATCGAATGTTTTGGCTCCAAGGTAAGTGCCAAGTCCAAACACTGCTCCGCCTTTTGGACAGAATGCCGGCCATCCCGCACAAAATATCCAGCCGCCTTGTCCAGCAAATCAGGGAACGAGAGTGAGATGTCGGGGATGGTCTCCAGGCGCTCAAAAGTCGCCTCTTTAATCTTGTGACGAATGTCTTGATTAATCTCTTGAACTATCTCGTCCTGAATTTCAAAAACGTCATCACTGGATTTATCGAATCGCTTAGACCAAATTTGCGTGCCGGTAGTTGCGTTTTCCAAAGCTATGAAAATGCGGTATTTGGTTCCTGCCGCCTGTATGCTGCCCGTGACGTTGAAGCGAATCAGATCTTGCGCGGTGGCTTGAACAGGCGCGTCATGCCCCGGCCTGGATGATTGTTTTACCACCAAGACAGCAGAGCTCTTCGACAGGCTGCTGACGATGCCATCATGCAAGCCAACCGCGAGAACGGTGATGCCCTCATCTCCACCGACTGTGCTGATAGGCTCAACCGACACGATGGGTTTCAGACCTATTGCAGTCGCCTTATTCGGCACGCATGACTGGGCTTGGGCACTATTGGGTAACGGGTCGTCGTTAACATCAAATACCTCGATGAGTTCATCAATGTTTTTCAGTGATTGACTGCCGCGCGAGATAAATTCGAGCCCACTGAGCTTTTTTCGCACCTCAGAAAAAACACTCTTCGCCACACAGATTCCCCCAGGCCTTGCAATCGACTCAATGCGGGCGGCTATGTTGATACCTTCCCCGTACAAGTTATCCTCTTCGATGATTACATCCCCCAGATTCAAACCCACCCTGAATTCAAGCTTGTCAATCACTTCACAGGATGCGTTTCTATCGCGTAGAAGTTTTTGAAACTCCACTGCTGCGACAACAGCGTCCATAGGACTGGCAAATTCGGCGATTACCGAGTCGCCTGCGGTGTGAAATATACGACCATGATTTTTTGCAATCGACTGATCGGTAATAGCTCTGCACAATTTAAGATTTTGAAGTGTTCGCTCCTCATTGGCGCCCATTTTTTTGCTGTAGCCAACCACGTCGGCGGCGAGAATTGCAGCCAGTTTTCGACGAAGCCGGGGGGGAGTCAGCATATGCAGTGTGAAAGTGGTGTGAGGACGCAAAAAATGCCTACAGCCTGGTGAGCATAAACGATCACCATCAGCGCGAATAGTGCATTAAGCAATGCGGTCCGTGTGAATCAATCCTCTGCCCGTTCCGAGCTCTTCGCCTCCCCCGCGAGCGGCCTGGGCAGCAAGATGGGCATGGACGCCACCAACAAGTGGCTGGGGGAAACAATGCGCGAATGGGGCCGCACCATGCAGATGACGCCGGAGGTCACGGCCAAAGTGGAGGCAGTCTGGCAGGGCTTGGGTTTATAAGCCAAATCGGGCTGTAGCCCCCGTGAGACGTGCGCAGGCAGCTATGAAATTAGGAGTGAAAGCGCAGCAAGGCGTGACGCCAGTAGTTGTTCCCTGTACCAAGGAGGCTGCGCAACTTTAACTCGCGCGATGGGGGTGTTTGAGGTGGCAGCTGACGAAACTCAAACCGACTTGGCTACACTGGAGAATGGGTGCGCAACCAGTCTTTCAAAGCCGCATCAATGCGGGTTTGCCAGCCCGCGCCTGTGGCCTTGAAAGCGGCCATGACCTCGGGTGATAGGCGGATGGTTGTGGCTTGCTTGGTGGGCGCTTTTTGTGGCCCGCGTGGCTTGATGCCCATGACCTTGAGCAGATCATGGGGCAACACCTCGGCGGCGGGCTTGAAGTGGTGCAGGTCTGCGGCTGTGAGTTCGCGGACTTCGCCATTTTCATCAATCAGTGGTGCGCGTTTGGTCATAGTCTCTTACCTCTCTGGCGTTTGCCTTGCGAAAGCTGATGACACGAATGCCGCCAGCCTTGGGGGTGAAGCACAGCACATGCAAGCGCTTGTCCAAAAAACCCACCGCCACAAAGCGCGCCTCGGGATAAGCTTTGCGGGTGTCTTGGTCAATGCCTGCCGTGCCGAAGTCGAACTCCGCAGCCCGCTCGAAGCTCAAACCGCGTGTAGCGATGTTGATGCCATTCTTGACTGCGTCGAATTCGATGTGTATGGTGTGATTGTACTAACAATTTGAATGACTATGCTGGGTCGGCATGGCCCGAGGGGTGTGCTCTGGAAGATGTGTGGATTTGTGAGTCAAATCGGGCTGTAGACCCCGTGGAATATGCGCAAGCAGCTATCAATTTAGGAGTAATGATCCTAAAGGCTGAATGGCTCGTAAATACTCGTCGATCACCACGGCCAGCCAGTCCATCACCACGCGCACCCGCTGGGCCAGGTTGCGCCGGTTGGCGTACACCAGATACAGTGGCATGGGCGGCGCCAGCCAATCGGGCAACACCTGCATCAGCCGACCCTGCATGAGATGGTCCTGCACCCCCACCACCGGCACCTGAATGATGCCCAGCCCGGCCAGACAGGCGGCGGTGTAGGCCTCGGCATTGTTCACGGTGACGGCCCCGCGCATCGTTAGCTGGCAGTCTCGCCCCTGCTCCAGGTACTCGAACCCCGCCGATTTGGCGCCCAGGATGCTCACGTAGTGCACCAGTTGGTGCGAGGCCAGATCGGCCAATGCCCTGGGGATTCCGTGCGCCTGCAGGTAGGCCGGGCTGGCACAGTTCACCATGCGCAGCTGGCCCACGGGCCGGGCGACCAGGCCGGGGTCGTTGACGGCGCCGGCGCGCAGCACACAGTCAAATCCCTCGCGCACCAGGTCCACCCGCCGCTCGGTGCTGCTGATTTCCAGCTCCAGCAGCGGATGGGCCGCCAGCAACTCCGGCAGCCGGGGGATGACCGCATTGCGCGCCATGCCGGTGCCCATGTCCAGCCGCACCCGCCCGCGCAGGGACTGTGCACCCTGCTGCTGAAACATGGTTTGCAACTCGTCCAGATCGGCCAGCAGGTCTTTGCTGCGTTCGTAAAACGCCTGCCCGTCCTGCGTGAGCTGCACCTTGCGGGTGGTGCGGTGCAGCAGCCGGGTGCCCAGCACGCTTTCCAGTTGTTGCACCGCGGTGGATACGCTGGCTTTGGGCAGCCCCAGGGCTGTGGCGGCTTGGGTAAAGCTGGCCAGCTCCGCCACGCGGATGAAGATGTGCATGCATTCGACAGGGCTCATTGTTCAATTATGGCGAACAAATAAATCAAAAATAACCTATTTATCAAACTTTTATAGACCAATAAACTTCCTCCCATCCACAACCCCGATGAACAGGAAACGCCCCATGTCAACCGAAACCACCTCCACCACCCCGATTGCACTCGTCACCGGCGGAAGCCGTGGCCTGGGCAAAAACGCCGCGCTGCACATTGCCCGTGGCGGCAGCGATGTCATCCTCACCTACCGCAGCCAGCAGGCGCAGGCACAAGCCGTGGTGGTCGAGATCGAAGCCATGGGCCGCCGCGCCGTGGCCCTGCCGCTGAACGTAGCGGACAGCAGCAGTTTTGCTGCTTTTGCCCACACCGTGAAGACTACGCTGGCCACGCACTGGCAACGCGACACCTTCCATTTCCTGGTCAACAACGCCGGCGTCGGCGTGCACGCCAGCCTGATGGAAACCACCGAGGCGCAGTTTGACGAGTTGGTCAACATCCACCTGAAGGGCACCTTCTTCCTCACCCAGAAATTGCTGCCCCACATGGCGGATGGCGGACGCATCATCAACATCTCGTCGGGTTTGGCGCGGTTTGCGCTGCCGGGTTACGCGGCCTACGGCGCCATGAAAGGCGCGGTGGAGGTGTTGACCCGCTACATGGCCAAAGAGCTGGGGCCACGTGGCATCGCGGTGAACGTGGTGGCCCCTGGCGCCATCGCGACCGACTTTGGTGGTGGCGCGGTGCGGGACAACGCACAACTCAACGCCTTCGTGGCCGCCCAAACCGCCTTGGGCCGCGTGGGGGTGCCGGACGACATTGGCGGCGTGATTGCATCTCTGTTGTCTCCGGACAACCGCTGGGTCAACGCACAGCGCATTGAGGCTTCGGGCGGCATGTTTCTGTAAAGCGCCAACGCTATAGTCGCCGCATGGGAGGACGCATGGTGTTTTTTGAAGAACGTGGTCGCTTGTGCCAGTGGCTTTGGGCGGTGGGTTTGTTCCTGGCGCTTGTGGTATTCACTCCAGGTGCCTGGGCGCAGTCGGGGACGCCTGACAGCGGCACCAGTTTGCGCCAGCACCTGGTACGGCCCGGCACATACAGTTTCACCTTGCAGCACGGGGGCTTGCAGCGTGCCTATCTGCTGCACCTGCCGACCGGCTACAAGCCCGAGATGGCTACGCCGGTGGTGATGGCCTTTCATGGGGGCGGTGGTGATATGCACCATATGGCCAGTGATCGTTACGACCTGGTTGGCAAGGCCGATCGTGCGGGGTTTATTGCCGTTTTTCCAAATGGCTACAGCCGCTTGCCGTCCGGAAAATTTGCCACCTGGAACGCTGGCAATTGTTGTGCTGGCGCGCGCGACCGCAACGTGGACGATGTCGGGTTTGTGCGGGCCCTCGTGGCGCAACTGCAAGAGCGGGTCCACGTCGATCGACAGCGCATCTTTGCCACGGGCATGTCCAACGGTGGAATGATGAGCCACCGTCTGGCCTGTGAAATGGCGGACACGTTCAGGGCGATTGCGCCCGTTGCGGGGACCGATGGCACATTGGCCTGCGCTCCTGCGCGGGCGATTTCCGTTCTGCACATGCATGCCAAAAATGACACCCATGTGATGTACCAAGGCGGCGCCGGGGCCGATGCGTTCCGGGATGACCGCAAGGTGGCGGACTTCGTGTCCGTTGCCGAGACCATTTCGCGCTGGACCGCGCGCAACCATTGTGCCGCTTCGCCCAAGCGGGTGCTGGACGTGCGGGGCGCGTATTGTGAGGCCTACACCGGTTGTGCCGGCGGCGTGCAGGTGCAGTTGTGTGTGACCGAGAGCGGGGGCCATTCCTGGCCGGGTGCCAAGGACGAGCGCAGGGGCAAAGAACCTGCCACGCAGGCGCTATCGGCCAATGACGTGATGTGGGATTTTTTCCAGCGCGTCTCAGGGCGTTAGTCAACCACCAAATACCGGAGTTGCCAGGCCGATCGGTCAATGTAGGCTTGGTCTTTCAGTTCGGGTTTTGAGTCGTAGGGATAGACGATGAACAGTGGTCCTTTGGTGCGGACTGAAATGGGCTGGTCATTCATCTTGTGCGCCAACACCATGTCAAAGTTTTGGGTGTCGCTTGCGGGGATGGTGGTTCGGTAGTCATTCACCGCCACGGCATTCAGGGTGCTGCCCGTTGCCTTGGCGGCGGCCAGTACATCGCGCAACAGGGGGCCAGTAAATTTCACGGGGTACTTGTCCCACGGTGTTTGGGTTGTGAATGTCTTTTGCGGCAGTTTTTCCAGCATAGCCAGGTCGAAGTCTGCTCCGTTGGGGCTGTTCTGCACGGCAACTTTCCCGGAAATGGTCAAGATCACTTTGCCCACTGCGGGTTCCAGCGCGGCGGCGGGTAGCACCCACCCCAGGAGTAATGACAGCGCAATGCGGGCGACAACGGGGGCGGTCTTCAACATCATGGATACTCCAAAAATTCAACTCCGGGGCGCACGCGACAAGGCGTCAACGGCTTCGATATCCACCAGATCCATTTGATCGGCATGGATAAATTCTTCGGCAAATACGAGCCACAGCTTATTGTGCAAAAAGTAATGAAAAAGCTGCAGATCAATGTGCTGATCGCGCGCCATGCGTGCCATTATCTTCAATGATTCAGACAGTGTTTTTGGCGCTTTGTAAGGCCTGTCGGCGGCCGTCAACGCTTCAAAAATATCGGCCAGTGCCATTACCCGGTCTGCCGTGGTGAGCTGGGTCGCGGGCAGCCGCCTTGGGTAGCCACGGCCGTCCAGTCTTTCGTGGTGGTTGGAGGCAATGTCAGGGACCTTGGCCAATTGTTCGGGCCACGGCAGGCTGCGCAACATGCTCAAGGTTTGCACCATGTGGTCGTTGATCTTGAAGCGGTCCTCATCCGTGAGCGTACCCCTGCGTACGCCCAAGTTGTACAACTCGCCCATGTTCTGCGCGTGTTGGGGTAGCACCATATTAAAGCCGTGGATGTTTTTCGGATCGCCTTGTTCAACCGCAGGTTTGCGCGCCCCCCAAGGGACGATGTGGTCCGGCCGGTCCGCTAACAGCCACTCAACGGCTGGCAATGCGCCTTCTTCGCCACCGGCACCTGCGCGGCGCGCCTCTTCGGACGATAGTCCCAACCTGTTGTCAAAGTGCCGCCGCCAGTGGGTTTGTCCAATGGATGCGAGTCGCCCAATGTCGGCATCATCCATAAACTCGCCGCCCACGTTGCAACGTGCGACGAAGGCAAAGTCGTCTTGCAAGGTCTGCTGGCGCGCCGCAAGCGCATCGCCCAGGGTCTCGGCATTGCCACCGGCAGCAATGGCTTGCCAATGCTCAATGATCGCATCGCGCCACAGAACTTCAAAACGCATGCGTACTTCATGAATGCGGTTGTAAATGGTTTCCAGCTTGGTCGCTTTGTCGATGATGTGCTCGGGGCTGGTGACCTTGCCGCAATCGTGAAGCCACGCGCCCAAGTGGAATTCGTAGCGCTCTTCCTCCGTCATTTTGAAGTCCGCAAACGGGCCATGGGTTTGCGCGCGCATGTGGTCCACCATCATGCCCGCCAGCGCTGGTACCCGCTCGCAATGCCCGCCGGTGTAGGGGCTCTTGGCGTCAATGGCATCGGCCATGAGGCGGATGACGGAGTCCAGCAAATTTTTCTGGGCATCAATCAAGCGCCGCGTCTCGATAGATACCGCCAAGATGCCCGACAGCTTGTAGACAAACTCTGTGAACGAGGGGTCGCTATGGCCGGCATCATTGGTGTGCTGCAGCATGAGCAAGCCATCCAGCCGGCCACTGCGCCCACGCAGTTCAACTTGCATCTCCACCATGCCGGGCGTCACCTCCCGCTGGGCAGATCTGTTTTGTGCGTCGGCGTTGTAGGCAAAGCTGACATGCGGATGCGCCAGCAAGTCCCCCTGGATAGCGGCCTGGTGCATCTGCTGGGTTTCATGGTTCCAAAGGTAAACGGCACCTGCCTGGCTTCGTGTTACCGTGACCATTTGGCGCAGCACGTTTTCCAGCATGCGCTCCACCTTCGGCTCACAGGCCATGGTCTGGCTGATCTCCAGGAAGGTTTGGATGGTCTGCCCCATCTCGTTCATCACAGCAGACAAGCTGTTGGCCTCCTGCACCACGGTGGTCTGCAAAGGGGTCTGACGAAAATCAAACTGGCTCAAACGCTGGGCATGGATCGTCAGCTTACGCAGGCTTTGGCCAATGCGAGCACCGGCCCACCAGCCCACGGGGATGAGTAGCAGCGTCAGCGCGGCAATCACCAGCACCAAATTTTCTGCTTTGGACTGAAGTCCACCCAGCAAATCATGGCTTGGGGAAGCGGCCATCAGCCTCAAATCACCGGTATTCCAGACGTCAAATGGCAGTGTCACGCCCAGCCACTCCTCCCCTTGCACATCAAAGGCTACCACCGTGCCTTGTGGTGGTGCCAGCACGCTCAGTTGGGTCAGGCTGGGAACGCCGAGCTGTTGAATGGGGCTGAAGCCAAACCCGTTTGCCTCTTTGGTCAAAACGCGCGTCATGTCAAAGTAGGCAAGCACCTTGTTGTGCTTGTTGACCAAGGCCATCTGCGCATTGGGGCTCATGCGAAAGTCGGACAGTGTGTTGCCCAGGTCTTCCAGGACCACATCAATTCCGAACACGGCTTTGCCGTTGTCACTCACCTGGCTCATGGTCAGCCCCACATGCTGGGTGGTGAAAAATACATAAGGGTCGGACAACAGTTGTGCATCTGTTTTGGTAGATGCTGCGAACCACGGGCGGCCACGCGGGTCAAAGCGGTAGTCCGGGCGTGCCCTGCGTTCAACCAGTTTCAGGTTGGCAGAAAAAAACAAAAACTCGCCCACCTGGCGACCGTCTGGCTGCACCTCTACCGACTGCACCAGAAAGTTGGATTTGGGCGGGGCGTTTAGCTGTTTGCGTATGACCTGCTTATCCAGTGAGCGCACCAAAATGAATGCGCCATTGGTGTAGCCCACAAAGATGGACTCGGCCAAGGTGTTTGAAATCAGCACATCCGAAAGTGTGCGCAGGCGCAATAGACGCTGATCCAGGGTTGTAGCTTCGGCAATGGGGTCGGTGGACAGCATGCGCAGTGTCGTTTGAGCGGGCTCCGACATGCGGCGTGATTTTTCAGTCACCAACAGCCCGGAGTCCAGCGCCGACTTGGCGGCGGTTTCCACCATGGAGTCCCGGGCTCCACGCCAGCCCAAGCTGACCACCACCGCCGAGAAAAACACCATGCACACCACCACCACCATCGCTAACCAGAGTCTGATGGGCCAACCCTTGGATGAAGCAAAACCCATTGTCAGAATCCTCTGTGAACACATGTTGATGCCAGGAACTACAAACGTCCACAGAGCACGCTGCGGGGTCGTCGCAGGTTACTCGAAAAATTGAGTACGGTAGCGCATTTGGCCAAACATCTTCCCTAAATGCCGAGCTGCACCGGGTTGGTGCGCACAGACGCAGAACTCGTCTGATAGTTTTGCAGCAGGCGGGATTCGATTCCAGGACTCAGCGGAGCATCAAACTGCGCTGCCAGAACTACTGGACGTCGTGCAAGGTGGTCAGTACCCAAGACCTGGTTTTTGTACCGGACACGACCAAGCTAACCGCTGACCGCGCGACAAGTTGGTTGCCGTATTTTCAGAAACTTGACGCTAAAAAATGCCAAGTTCTTTCAGCCGACCCCACTAGTCCAGCTTTGCCAAAGCTTGGGCAACACGCTCCGCCAACTCGGGCCCGGTGAAGTGGGTAAGGTCTTTCACCACCGTCTGGCGCAAGGCGTTGGCGGCGGCCACATTCAGCAACGGTTTGATGTCGCCCAGCATTGGGCTGGTCGTGATCAGTGCCAAGTGCTTGCAACGGCGTTCGGCAACCGCTGCATTGAGGTACTCGGCCAGTTGCAGGGCAAAGAGGTGGCGCTGCTTGTCAGGCGCCTCCGTGTGGGGCTCGAACTGTGTGCCCGCGTGCCCCGTGCGCCCATGGCCTTTGCCTGCAGCGCCTGTCAAATCAGCACCATGGTCCCAGTTGGTGAGATGGCTGTGTGGAAAAATGAAGTCGGCCTGTTCAACCAGTGGATGATTCGCGGCGTCTCGTGCAAAACAACGTGCGCGGTGGGCATCGGCAATCAGGACATAGGTGGTTTCCATTATTTTCCTTCGCTGCGAGTTTGTAACCACGGGCGCGTTCCTCGCGCCCATATTTTTCGGTTAAGAGGATGATTTGCGCAAGCTAGCCATGCCGCTGCGCAGCTTGTCAAGTGACTTTGCCAATGCCTCTTTCAATTGCTCCCACGAGCTTGCAGTGGCTGACTTCGCTTCGATCAGGCGGGCCTGCGTTTCCTTGAAATCGACTTCGAGCCTATCCAGTTCCTCGCTGAGCTTGGCCTTGGTGGTGGCGTTGGCGGCATCGACCTTGGTGCGCAGTTCGGCGATAGCGACCGCCATCTGGTCCAGCTCTTTTTGCGCATTCTGTGCAAATGTCTCTTGATCGCCCGGTTTAATCACGGGTGAACCAGATGCCGCTGGGGGCGCTTGAAGCCCTGGTTGTGGCGGTTTGATTTTGTCGCAGCCCACGTTGGCCAGGGCAAACACAAGGATGACTCCGGTGGATAACAAGAATCGCATGACGGAGCCCTTCTTCATTGAGATGGACGCCAATTTAGTCCCTGGCGGTTGAACATCGTTGCGAAATCGCAATCACCGGAGTCCTTGTGGGTCACCATGGTCAAGACGTTGCCGCTGTGACATTTCGCACGCGCTCATTTGATTTCTCGCGTATTTTCGTGGACACACGAGGAGGGCAAGCATGAACCGGTTTTGTCAAAGTTGTGGAATGCCGCTGTCTCAGGATCCCAAGCATGGCGGCACGCATTCGAATGGGTCCCGAAGCGGTGCGTATTGCAGCTACTGCTATGCGAACGGGGAATTCACAGACCCTGGAATTTCGGCCCAAAATATGCAATATTCATGTTTCGAAAAGTTGCAAGAAAAGGGGCTGTGGCGCCCACTCGCGTGGTTGTTGACGCGAAACGTCCCGCGTCTCAAGCGCTGGAAAGATCCAGAGGCAGCAAGACAGGTTATGCATTGAAGGTGGCACACCTGACCCTCGAACGCGGACTCGTCAAATTGCAAGAGTGATGGGGATGCGCCTGCTCCCGAAGGTGCCGGCCTGTGCAGCAAAAGCCCCTGCAATAGTAGTCCCACAGTTCGGGCAATGCCCCTCTTTGGTCAAACGGTAGTGCAAAATTTGGTACCAGTCACGCTCGATCAGCGGTGTGCGGCACGTGGGGCAATATGTGGTGTCCCCTTCGCGCAAGCGCACATTGCCGGTGTACACATGGCGCAGGCCTTGATTGATTGCAATATTGCGAGCCCGCACCAGCGTGGCAGGTGGCGTGGATGGCACGTCCGGCATCTTGTGGTCGGGATGAAATGCCGAAAAATGCAGTGGCACATCCGCTCCCAGCGCGTGAAGCATCCAATCGCACATGGCCGTGATTTCTTCATCTGAGTCGTTGTGACCCGGAATGAGCAAGGTCGTGACCTCCAGCCACACGGAGGTCTCCCGCTTGAGGTAGACCAAGGTGTCGAGCACCGGCTGCAGGCGCGAACCAGTGAGCTTGAAATAGAAGTCATCGGTGAACGCCTTCAGGTCGACATTGGCAGCATCTATTCTGGCGAAAAAATCGCGCCGTGCTTGGTCATGCACATAGCCCGCAGTCACGGCCACCGTCTGTATGCCACGGGCATGGCAGGCGTCGGCCACGTCCATGGCGTACTCGGCAAATATCACCGGATCGTTGTACGTGAAGGCGACGCTTTTGCAGCCATGCTGGGCGGCGGCTATTGCAATGGCGTCGGGTGATGCGGTATCCATCAGTCGGTCCATGTCTTTGGATTTGCTGATGTCCCAGTTTTGACAAAACTTGCATGCAAGGTTGCAACCCGCCGTGCCGAAGGACAGCACGCTGCTGCCAGGGTAGAAGTGATTGAGCGGTTTCTTTTCGATCGGATCGATACAAAACCCCGATGAGCGCCCGTAGGTGGTCAATATCATTTGGTCCAGGCTGCGCATACGTACAAAGCAGGCGCCGCGCTGACCTTCATGCAGTTTGCAGTCGCGCGGGCACAGGTCACATTGGATGCGGCCATCCGCAATCGTGTGCCAATAGCGGGCCGGATAGGTGTCAATGTCCGTCATGGGCTGGTGGCAGCATCTGCATTGGATACCGATCGGTCGGTTTCGGTCCACTTTTGTACTGAATAGCGGTGCAGGCGTACGCCTTCAGCCCAAAATTGGTGTGGTAGTCCCGCCTTGCTTTTTAGTTGGGCTACGAATTCCTGCGGGTCTGGCAATTGCTCCCAGACCTGCGGCAAAAAAGTACTGCGGTAGCGCTCAAATTCAAACACCAAGCCGTCCACGCCAGGGCGTAGTTGTGCCAGCGCGTCGGCCTCGCTGGTGAACGTCAATGCCTGCATCGGCGACAACAGTGAAACCTCAATCTGCGTGTACTCCAACTCCTTGGCGGCCAGCGGAGGAAATCGCGGGTCGTGCAAAGCCGCGGCGACTGCATTCGCTTGCACATCCTGTGCAAGAGGGCGTCGTGCCTGAATCGATCCGATGCAGCCGCGCAAGCGCCCCTTTTGGGTGAGCGTCACGAAGCAGGCCCCCTTGTCCTGCAGCCATGGGGCCACTTCGTCGGCGGTGCCTTCGCGGCCCAAGGCGTGGGCGATGGCTGCCCGGGCCATGGAGAGCAGGGTGCGCCCCCGATCAGTGGGGGGCATGGTCCACACCTGAAAACACAAAGGACGCGTAGCCCACCACCCGCTGCCGGTCCCCAGTGGTATCACCAGAGTTGCACAGCCCCAGCAGCGTGGGCTTCAGTTGGTGGCGTTTGGCGGCGAGCAGTAGTCCGTTGATGGGCGTACCACCGCAGGCCTGCTGGTGGGTGAGCGAACCCCTCAAGTGAAGGATGGCTTGCACGGTCTCCAAATCCATGGCGTGCGCGGTGCGGTAAGGTAAAAAGTGAGACAGGTCCGAACTGATCACGATCAGAGTTTCCGGGCCACCCCACAGGGTATTTAGCACTTCTTCAACTTCGACGGGCTTGGCATCGCCCACCGCCAAGGGGACGATCTGAAATTCGTCCAGCACGGTTTGAAGAAACGGCAGTTGGACTTCGAGCGAGTGCTCCAGCGCATGGGCTGCCGGGTTGACCGTGACTTGGCGCAAGTGGGACAGCAATGCGATGGCCGCCTGATCGACCGTAACCGAGCCCAACGGTGTCGAGAGGTGGGTGCTACCCGGAAGCGCCAAGCCGCGTACAGCAACCCGGTGCACCGGTCCCAGCAAAATCACCCGCCGTACGTTGTCCCGCCAGGGGGCCAACTGTGCATAGGCCAATGCGGCCGTCGTGCCGGAATAAACATAGCCCGCGTGCGGCACGATCAGTGCCTTGGGCGGCCCTGGTGCGGTATGGACCTGGGCGCCAGCGTGGGCTAGCAAGCGCGCAATCTCATGGGACAGGACCTCAGCCCGCCCAGGGTAGAACGTGCCGGCTACAGGTGCCACGATATTTCAAAGTGCGGGAATCGGGATGCGCATGCTGAGCGTGATGTAACGCCGAAATTTCACCACCACGCTGGACAAGGCCACGTCCACCAGCACCTTCTGCCCGTCTTTCAACAGCGCAACCTGTCGCATCCATATTCCATTGGCGGCATTGAAGACCGCAAAGGCCAAGTTGTAGCCTGGGGTGTTTGGGGAAAACGGCAACTCGGGCATCACGCTGGTTGCTGCAATGCCATCGGGACAGCCCGATGACCAACCAAGCAACTCCTGCGCCTCGGTGTTGCAGGCAGTTATGCGTCCCTGCGCGTTGATCGTCAGGACAGCGTTGCGGGTCGATGGGCGCGCCTCTTGCTCCGCTACTGTGTGATCAAAATTTTCCATTTTTAACTCCTACTTTTCTTATAGTCAGCACCCGGGTAGTGAGAATAGGAAATGGCGGCGCAATGGGAAATACATCAATCCACTGAATTTGAATACCTGCAATCAGGTAGTCGTATTGCTTTGCGCCCACTACTTGGCAGAGTAAACTTTGAGCTTTCATACTGCGGCGCACTGCTTACCCCAGTGCCTTGACATGCTCAAACGCATCAGCGTCCAACAACTCACGGTCGGTATGCACCTCAAGGAGTTTTGCGGCTCTTGGATGGAACATCCTTTCTGGCGTACGAGCTTTGTCATCACGGACCCGAAAGATATTGCCAGCATCCTGGCGAGCAGTATCAAGGAGGTATGGATCGACTGTTCCAAGGGCCTGGATGTAGCTCCCGGCGTGCAAGCGGTATCGCAAAGCGAATCAGAGGCGCTGGTGGATGCCGAATTGCACAAAGCCGTGCAAGAGCACCGCCGGGTGGAGCGGGTTCCGATGGACGCAGAGCTTGCGCGGGCGGTCAAAATCTGCGCCAAGTCCAAGCAGGCGGTGACATCCATGTTCCATGAGGCCCGTATGGGCAAGTCGGTGGATACGGAAGCAGCGCAGCATTTGGTGGAGGAGATTTCTGATTCGGTCAGCCGCAATCCCGGTGCCTTGATCAGCCTAGCCCGGTTGAAGACGGCGGACGACTACACCTATATGCATTCGGTGGCGGTGTGTGCCTTGATGATTTCATTGGCCAAGCAGCTGAGTTTGGACGATGCACAGACACGCGCGGCTGGTATTGCCGGGCTGTTGCACGACCTTGGGAAGGCGTTGATGCCCATGGCTGTTTTAAACAAGCCGGGGAAGTTGACCGACGCGGAGTTTGAAACTATCAAATCCCATCCGGTCGAAGGGCATCGTTTGTTGCAGGGCGGCAGTAACGTGAACCCGATTGCTTTGGACGTTTGCCTGCATCACCACGAAAAAATGGATGGTTCGGGTTATCCAGACCATTTGAAGGGCGACGAGATCAGCCTGTTTGCCCGCATGGGTGCGGTGTGTGACGTGTATGACGCCATTACCTCCAACCGTCCCTACAAGGATGGCTGGGACCCTGCCGAGTCCTTGCGCAAGATGGCGGAGTGGACCAAGGGTCATTTTGACCCGACGATTTTTCAGGCGTTTGTGAAGAGCTTGGGTATTTACCCGGTTGGCTCACTGCTACGGCTCAGCTCGGGTCGGCTCGGGGTGGTGGTTGAGCAATCCGAAAAATCCTTGTTGATGCCGCGGGTTAAAGTGTTTTTTTCCACCAAATCCAATCTGCGCGTCATTCCTGAAGTGGTGGATTTGTCCACGCCAGGATGTTCGGAAAAAATCGCCGGCCGTGAAGACCCTGACAAGTGGCGATTTCCGGATATCAATGAGTTGTGGTCTGGCTTGGACGGGTCGCCTTGGTAAGAGCGCCCAGGTGACAGCCAAACCGCTCCAGTGTTGGCAAACTCGGGGCTTGTGAGCGCCGTTTGCGCGTCACCGAAAGGCAGGCTATGGATTTCGAGTATTCACCTAGGGTACAGGCCCTGCGTCAACGGCTGGAAGATTTCATCGATCGGTACGTCTTGCCTTATAACGGCGCATGGCACCAATCGGTGGCGCAGGGCGTTTTCCCGCCGCCCTTCATGGAGGATTTGAAGGCGCTGGCCAAGTCCGAAGGATTGTGGAACCTGTTTTTGCCTGCACTGCACGCCGATGAGCCGGGGGAGCGCCTTAGCAACCTGGAATACGCACCACTGGCGGAAATCATGGGCCGCTTGCCGTGGGCCTCCGAAGTGTTCAACTGCAGCGCTCCAGACACCGGCAACATGGAGTTGCTCCACCTGTTTGCCACGCCGGAACAAAACCAGCGCTGGTTGCGGCCCTTGCTGGAGGGTGAAATACGCAGTGCCTTTGCCATGTCCGAGCCCGACGTGGCGTCCTCCGACCCTACCAACCTGCAGACCCGTGTGCACCATGAGGGCGATACGTTGGTGCTCAACGGTCGCAAGTGGTTCATCACCGGTGCTGCACATCCCCACTGCAAATTTTTGATTGTCATGTGTCGCAGTGGCGGTGATGAAGAGGCCGGAAAACACGCCCGGCACAGCATGGTGCTGGTGCCGCTGGATGCCCCTGGCGTCACGCTGGTGCGCAATATCTCCATCATGCAGCACCACTCGCCCGAGGGGCATTGCGAAATTGTGTTCCGCGATGTGCGGGTGCCAATCGCCAATTTGCTGGGACAGGAGGGCGCAGGCTTTGCGATGGCGCAAGCCCGGCTCGGGCCGGGTCGGGTGCACCACTGCATGCGCACCATTGGCCAGTGCGAGCTGGCCCTGGCATTGATGTGCGACCGCACGCTGGAGCGCCATGCTTTTGGCAAACACTTGGCCGACTTCGCCAATGTGCAGGAATGGATTGCCGATTCACGGCTGGAGATCGACCAGGCCCGTTTGTTGGTGCTGCGCGCCGCGTGGCGGCTGGACCAGGGCGCGCTGGATCCACAACGCAAACAGGCGCGGGTCGATGTGTCTGCCATCAAGGTTGTGGCCGCAAGGCTGCAAACGCGCGTGGTGAACCGTGCCATGCAGGTGTTTGGCGCCATGGGCCTGTCGCCCGACACACCGCTGGCGTACTTCTGGACGTGGGGGCGCGCCATGCATTTGATGGACGGGCCGGACGAGGTGCATTTACGCACGGTGGCCCGCCGCGAGCTGGACGTGGCCCGGGAAAACCTGGGTGCCACTGCGGCGTACTTCACGTTGCCTGAGCAGCTGTCCGCGCCGCCACGCATTCGCTAACCACGCTGGAGAGTCGGGTTGCGAGCCGGTGGTCGAGTTGCACTCCCGCAGTGCGACCATTCTTGTTTTAGATTAAATTTGATGTTTAATATACCCATTCAAGCAATGGGGTTTTACGTGGCTTCAAATCGGATGTTGACAGCGCTGGCTGTCGGAGTGTTTTTCGCCGTCTTTCTGGCTCCCGCAGTTGCGCAATCGGGACGCGCACGCGCCACGGCGGATGTGGATTTGTCGGCCCGCCTCAAGGAGGTCGAGGGCAACCCCAAGCTGTTGGAGGAGCTGCTAAAAACCGGGCAGAAGGTTGCCGCCGTGTGCTCCAACTGCCACGGTGATGGTGGCAACAGCAGCAAGCCAGATGTTCCCAACTTGGCGGGCCAAAATTCAGCCTACCTGTTGGAGCAAGTGCGTCAGTTTGCAGAAGGTCAGCGCCGCAATCCCTTCATGGAAGGCATGATCAAGGCGCTCAAAAGTGACGAGAAGATCGGGATGGTGCTTTTTTACACCCGCCAGACCGTGACAGGCCACAAGACCAATGCCAGTGCGGTATTGCAGGCCCGGGGCAAGGACTACTTCAACAAAATTTGCTGGCGCTGCCACGCCGAAGACGGACATGGGAACGATAAATTTGCCCGCATTGCCGGGCAGCAGCCGGTCTATCTGGAGGCTACGCTAAAGCGCTACCGCACCGGAGCGGGTGCCCGCACCGATGCGCTCATGGCTGCCAGTACCAAGTTGATGACCGATGCCGACATCGACGCGGTGGTCGCGTACGTGTCGTCCATGCCCTAAGCCTGTTAGATTTGCAGCGCGGCCAACGCCGCCAGAGCGGCTGTTTCGGCGCGCAATACCCGTGCTCCGAGCGTGACAGGCGCAAATCCCAGGCCCATGGCCGAGTCTTCTTCTGCGGTGCTCAGCCCCCCTTCCGGCCCGGATAAAAAGGTGATCGCTTGCATTGGTATTTGACGGTCTAGCGCAGGGGCGGACGCGGTGACGGCGTCACGGAAACCCCGTGCGCCTGTCCGCAGTGACAACAGGAATGCCAAATCGGTTCTTTGCGCAGTTTGGGTTTTGAGCCATGCAGAAAACCCCACTACCGCATGGATCACGGGCACGCGGTTGCCACCACATTGCTCGCATGCGGATATCGCCACGCTCTGCCAGTGGGCAACCTTCTTTTCTGCCCGTTCACCGCTGAGTCGCAG
>CAJASG010000715.1 GCA_903944555.1 uncultured beta proteobacterium | reverse complement strand
TGAGCAACGCGGTGCAAAACGAGCCGTCGATCACCACCGCTTCGATGTCCAAAAACGCGGTGCCGCTGACCACGCAATGTGCCAGTGCGTTGGCGGCTTTGGTGACCCAGGCGTCGGTTTCTGCGGAGTAGGGCGCCTCCAAAACGCGCGCATCGTAGGCGGCCGTTGGGTCCAGGCCCTGCGCCACAAAGCGTTGCTCCAGTTCCCATAGCGAAGCCTGGCTGACCAGTTGCTCGGGCGGTGATGCGGTCGCCGCCACCGACAAGGGCAGCGAGGCCACAGCACCGGCGTTGCCATGGATGCCCACGTGCAGGTGCGAGTTGATCACCAGCCCGCCGCCGACAAAGGTGTCGACAAACAGGTACAAAAAGCTCTTCAGGTCGCGCCCACGCCCGGCCACCAGCTCTGCCACGCAGGCAGCGGAGGTGTCTTTGGCAAAGCTCACCGGGGCATCCGTCATGGCTTGCACCTCGGCGCCCAGGTTGATCTGGTTCCACGCATTCGACTGCGCACTGGAGAGGCCCAGCATCTTGTGCCATCCTCCCAGCTGGAACGGGGCCGCCACGCCGACACCCACCAGACGGGAGGCCAAGGGGCCCAACGCTTCGCGCATGGCGTTCATGCGCTGGCCAATGGCCGGTAGCAAAGTAGCTGCATCGGGAAACTCGTATTCCAAGGTCTGGCGCTGGCGTACGTGGCCGGTGAAGTCCACCAGCAGCCAGTCGGCGCTGCGTCGGCCAATTTTGATACCCAGCGAAAACGCACCATCGGGGTTGAGCGCCAGGGGCACCGAGGGCTGGCCAATGCGGCCACGCACCGGCTCATGGCGGATCAACAGCCCATCTTCATCCAGGCGGGTGGTGATCAGCCCGATGGTCTGGGCGGTCAGCCCGGTTAGGCGGGCGAGATCGGCCTTGGGCAGGCTGCCGTTGAGCCGAATGGCCTGCAGCACCACCCGTTCATTGAAGGCACGCATGCCCACATGGTTGGAGCCGCGCGGCCGCAGGAGTTGGGGCGGGTTGGCTGGGGTGGGGGGGCTGCGGGGAGTCATGGACGGAGATTTTCGCCGATGACACCTTTGCGCAGAATAAAGTTGCCAAAAGGCTGGCGCTCCCCGGTGAGCACGATGGCATACGCGGCCCGTGCGCGGTCATAAAAAGCGAAGCGTTCGACGGCTTCGGCGCTTTGGCCGGGCAGGAGGTCGGGTTGCACGATGGCCAGCACCTCCCGCTGCAGTTCTGACGCATAGTCATTTGGCGTGCCGCTGACCTGCATGTAGGCCACAGGGTGGTCCACGTCGGCTGCCAATGGCAGGAGCGATGTCACTGCCCGCACCGCCTGCGCCATGGTGGTGCCAGGCAAGCGCAGCACGGGGTTGCCCGCGGCGATGCTCATGGCAGTGAAGTTGGCGTCGGCCAGTACCAGCGCGTCGTCGTGGCCCATTTCCATCAGCAGCTTGAGCAGCTCGGGTGTCAGGATTGGGTCGATTCCTTTAAGCATTTTTTTCTTTCTTTGCCTAGTGGGCCAGTGCGTCTTCGGGCAGGTCGCTGACCGACTTGGCACCGGTCATTACCGCGACCGTGTCACTCATGCTGATCTTTTTGGGGTTCACCACGGCGGCACGCTTGCCCAGGCGGGCAATGTGGATGCGGTCCGCCACTTCAAATACGTGGGGCATGTTGTGCGAAATCAGCACCACCGGCAGGCCTTTGTCGCGCACACGGCGAATCAGTTCCAGCACCATATTGCCCTCTTTCACACCCAGGGCTGCGGTGGGTTCATCCATGATGACGACGTGTTGGGCAAAAGCGGCAGCCCGGCCCACGGCCACGCACTGACGCTGGCCGCCGGACAGGGTTTCCACCGCCTGCGTCATGGAGCGGATGCCGACCTTGAGGTCATTCATGCGGGCGATGCTGTCTTCCAGCATTTTCTTTTTGTCGATAAATCCGAGCAAGCCCAGCAGTCCGTGGCGTCGAATTTCTCGGCCCAAAAACAGGTTTTCGGCAATGGTCATGGCGGGAGCTACAGCCAGGTCCTGGTACACGGTCTCTATGCCAGCGCGCCGTGCGTCGATGGGGCTCTTGAACTGGATGATCTTGCCGTCGAGTTGAATTTCACCTTCATCGGGGATGGTGGCACCCGACAGGCATTTGATCAGTGATGACTTGCCGGCTCCGTTGTCGCCGATCACGGCCAGAATTTCTCCGGCGCGCAGTTCAAAGTCAGCGCCGTCGAGTGCCGTGACCTGGCCGTAGCGTTTGACTAGGCCTTTGGCCTGCATGACGATTTGGGATTTGGAATCAGGGGCGCTCATTAGCGTGCTCCTTTGCGGGACATTTGGTCAGTGGCCACGGCCAGAATCACCAGAACGCCGGTGACGAGAATTTGGTACACGGAGGACACGCCCATCAGCGTCAGGCCGTTGCGGAACACGCCCACAATCATCGCGCCCACCAAGGTGCCGAGGATGATGCCGCGTCCGCCAAACAGGCTGGTGCCGCCCAAGACGACCGCAGTGATCGCATCCAGGTTTTCGGTCTGGCCGCCATTGGGGTCACCCGCACCGGTGCGGGCCACGGTTAGCGTGGCGGCAATGCCGTAGAACACACCTGCCAGCACGTACACACCGAGCAGCACTTTGTCGGTGGAAATACCGGCCAGGCGAGTGGCCTCAGGGCTGTTGCCCACGGCGTAGATGTGACGCCCTTGAGCGGTATCACGCAACCAGACCCAGACAGCGACATACAGCACCAGCATCAACACGACACCGTAGGCCACACGTGCGCCACCAAAATTGAATGTTTCACCCAGCAGGTTCATTCCATCGGGAATGTTGGTG
>CAJASG010000714.1 GCA_903944555.1 uncultured beta proteobacterium | reverse complement strand
TTTGACCCACACCACTTTGGTCTTGATTTTTGGGTTGCTGGACTGGGCACCCAAGGTGAAGGCATTGATGTTGCGGATCACTTCAGGGATTGGCACCGAAGCCACGACGCCCAGCGTGTTGGATTTGGTCATTTTGCCGGCAATCACCCCTGCCATGTACGCGCCTTCGTAGGTGCGGCTGTCGTAGGTGCTCATGTTTTCGGCAGTTTTGTAGCCGGTGGCGTGCTGGAAGTTCACGCCTTTGGTGTCGGCAGCGACTTTGAGCATGGGCTCCATGTAGCCAAAGGTGGTGCCAAAAATCAGCTTATTACCTTGGCCAACCATGTCGCGGATCACGCGCTCAGCGTCCGCGGACTCCGGCACGTTTTCCACGAAGCTCGTGACGACCTTGTCACCAAACTCTTTTTCCACTGCCTTGCGGCCGTTGTCATGCGCGAAGGTCCAGCCGCCATCGCCTACGGGGCCGATGTAAGCAAACGCAATCTTCAACGGCTCAGGCTTGGGCGCTGGGGCCGCAGCAACTGGAGCAGGAGCCGGTGCTGGCTCTTCCTTCTTGCCACAACCCACCAGCGCGGCGCCGGCCACTGCGGTCAAAGCAGCAATCTTCAACAGGGAACGTTTCTGCAAATCTGTCATGTCAATTCCTTCAATAAAAAAAGATGAGGGTTGGGAACGAAAAACTAGGAGCCAGGGTAAAACGGTTTGCCAATAGCAGCTGGCATATTAATACGAATCCAGCGCGGATTGCGCGAGATCAGGGCCAACACCACAATGGTGGCAAGGTAAGGCAGCATGCTCAGGAACTGGCTGGGAACCTCCACGCCAATGCCCTGCAAATGGAACTGCAACATGGTCACGCCACCAAACAGATAGGCACCAAGCAATACCCGTGCCGGACGCCAAGTGGCAAAGGTAGTGAGTGCCAAGGCAATCCAGCCCTTGCCGGAAACCATGCCCTCCACCCACAGTGGGGTGTAGATGATGGAGATATAGGCGCCCGCCAAACCGCAAAGAGCACCGCCCACCACCACGGCGCTCAGGCGAATCCAGCGCACCGGGTAACCCAGCGCATGGGCCGACTCGGGGCTTTCACCCACACTGCGCAAAATCAGGCCCGAGCGGGTGCGGTACAAAAACCAGATCAAGGCACCGGCAAAAATCACCGTCAGGTAGACCAAGGGGTGCTGGCGAAACAAGGCCTGCCCTACCAACGGGATGTCACCCAGGTAGGGAATGGAAAAGTTGGTGCGGTCGGGCATCTTCTCCTGCACATAGGAGATTCCCGCAAAGGCCGAAAAACCCGCGCCAAACAAACTCAGCGCCAAGCCGGTGGCGTACTGGTTGGTGTTGAGCCAGATGACCAAGCCTCCGAACACTGCCGCCATCAGAGCACCGGCGCCCATGCCCGCCGCAAAACCCAGCGTGTCGCTGCCGGTGTGCACCACCGCAGCAAAGCCGGCAATGGCGGCGCATAGCATCATGCCCTCGGCCCCCAGGTTCACAATGCCGGCCTTCTCATTAATCAACAAGCCCAGCGAGGCCATCGCCAGCACGGTGCCCGCGTTCAGCGTGGCGGCTATCAGCAGTGCGTAGGATTCCATTATTTCTTCTCCCCAACGGCGACCCAACGCAGGCGATAGTTCACCAGCGTGTCACAGGCCAACAGCGTAAACAACAGCAAGCCCTGAAACACACCGGTCAGTGACTTGGGCAACCCCATACGGGACTGCGCCAACTCGCCACCAATGTAGAACATGCTCATCAGCACCGCAGAAAACACCATGCCCACGGGGTGCAGGCGCCCGACATAGGCCACGATGATGGCGGCAAAACCGTAGCCCGCCGGCACATAGGGCGTGAGCTGCCCAATCGGGCCAGCCACTTCCAGGGCACCGGCCAAACCCGCAGCCCCACCCGAAATCAGCAGCGCAGTCCACAAGGCCTTGCGTGACGAAAACCCAGCATAACGCGCCGCTGCCGGCGCCAA
>CAJASG010000713.1 GCA_903944555.1 uncultured beta proteobacterium | reverse complement strand
CAAAACCCGGTCGGGTTGTGGAACACGCTGACGCTGACAAACAGTTTGGGCTGGTGCGCCTCGCAGTAACGGGCCATCACCTCCAGGTCCGGGCCCTCGGCACGGCGGGGCACAGGCAAAATGCGCATCCCCAGGGCTTCCAGGCGCGCGAACTCAATGGCCCAACCGGGCTCCTCCACCATCACATAGTCCCCGGCACGCAGCAGGGTGCGGCTGACCACGTCCAGGGCTTGGGTCGCACCAATGGTGGTGATGATTTGCTCGGGACCGGCCTGCACCGCCAGCCCCGCCAGCTTGGTGGACAAGGCGCGGCGCAGCCCCAGGTCGCCCGCAGGCTCGCCGTACTGGAGTGAAAAAGCGTTCAGCGCCTCCACACTGCAACTGCGCCGCACGGCGGTGGCCAAAAAGGTGGTTTGCAGCCACTCCTGCGGCAGCACCCCCATGCCAGGCTGTGGCTTGTCGCTGATCCCGTGAAACATGCCGCGGATCAGCGCCGTGGCATTGAGCGGCGCCCGGTGGCGTGGCGGCGCTTGGTCCCCGGACGCCTCATTTGCTATTAATTTAGGAGCCGCTTGCGCATTATCCACGGGCGCTATAGCCCTTTCTCGCACATAAAATCCCCGGTTTTTGCGGGCTTCTATCAGCCCCTGGGCCAACAACTGGTCGTACGCGCCCACCACCGTAGACGGGCTCACCCCCTGCTGCTGGGCGCACAGGCGCACCGAAGGCAGCCTCGCACCCGGCCCCAGCAAGCGGTCGCGGATGCGCTGCGCAAAGCGCGCCGCCAACTGGGCGGTCAGAGACTGGGAGGTGGTTTTCATCAGCATGGGGAATCCTTGTATGCGACACGTCGGGCCACAGCCATTCACCCTGTGCCACCCGATACAACAATACAGTTTCTGCTTTGTGAGTAAAAACTGTATTGCTAGTGTGCTGTTTTTACCACTAAAGTCAAGTCCATGAATGCCTTTCCCATGTCAGGCGCAGAGTTCACCGCTTTGCTGCTGCTCTCCACCGCCACCAGCTTCACGCCGGGGCCCAACACCACCCTGTCGACCGCGTTGGCGGCCAACTTGGGCCTGAAGCGGGCCCTGCGTTTTGTGGTGGCGGTCCCCGTGGGCTGGGGCTTGCTGTTTACGCTGTGCACCTTTGGACTGGGGGCGCTGGTCGTGTCCTTGCCTGCACTGCGGGTCGGGATTCAATTTACCGGCATTGCCTACTTGCTGTGGTTGGCCAGCAAGCTGGCCCGCTCTGCGGCCCTGACCCAGGCCAACGCCGCGCAGTTGGACGTGTCATTTCTGCAAGGCGTGGCCCTGCAGTTTCTCAATATCAAAGCCTGGATGCTGGCGCTCACCGTGGTGGCGGGCTGGCTGGCCGGGCGCGACGACATGTTGGCGCGCTTTGCGGTGACGCTGCCCCTGATGCTGGCATTTGGCTTTTTCAGCAACCTGCTATATGCAGCCATAGGCTCGCTGCTTCGCCAGTGGCTGACCGGCCCCGTGGTGGCGGGATTGCCCACGGCCCGGCGCCTGCGTTGGTTTAACCGGGGAATGGCCGTGGTTTTGGTGGCTACTGCCGCCTGGATGGCCACCTTATGAGCACTGCTGGTACGTCGGATCTGCGCAAAGGCCTGTGGCTTGGCCTCTTGGGCATCACCATTTTTGCCATGACCCTGCCGATGACCCGCCTGGCCGTGGGCACGCCTGAGGCACCGCTGATGTCGGGCATGTTCATCGCCTTTGGCCGTGCCGTGGTGGCGGGCGTGCTGTCCGGATTTTTCTTGTGGATCACCCGCGCACCGTTTCCAGCGCGCTCTGACTGGCCCGCGCTGGCACTGATGACGCTGGGCGTGGTGTTTGGCTTCCCGCTGCTCACCTCCATTGCCATGCGCCATGTGGAGGCGGTGCATGCCAGCGTGATGGTGGGCGTGCTGCCCTTGGCCACGGCAGTGGTGGGAGCCGCCTTGAACCGGCAACGCCCCTCAATGGGATTCTGGCTCTGCGCGCTGGCCGGGACGGGTTTAGTCGTGGCTTTTGCGTTGCTGCATTCCGGCCATGCCGGACTGCGCCTGCAAATGGCAGACGTGCTGCTGCTCATGGCCATGGCCTGCGCCGCCATGGGCTATGCGTTTGGTGGCAAGCTGTCCCAGCACATGCGGGCCGAGCATGTGATTTGCTGGGCACTGCTGCTCTCGCTGCCTATCAACTTGCCCATGGCGGCTTGGCAATGGCCAACGCAGCCCATGCCCGCCAGCGCGTGGGGCGCATTTGGCTATGTGTCGGTGTTTTCCATGTGGTTGGGCTTTTTTGCCTGGTACAAGGGGCTGGCGCTGGGCGGCACGGTGCGTGTGAGCCAGGTGCAACTGGTGCAACCCTTTTTAAGTATGTTGTTTGCGGTGCCCCTGCTGGGCGAGCGGCTGGATGCGGTCACCCTCGGCTTTGGCGTTGCGGTGATTGCCACGGTGTTTATCAGCCGGCGCATGGCGGTGCCACCGCAATTGAAACGGAGGCTGGCATGAGTTATGACCTGCTGCTGGCCGCCGCCGTGTTTGCGCTGGTGAGCTCCATTACCCCGGGGCCCAACAACACCATGCTGATGGCCTCCGGTGTGAACTTCGGCTTCAAACGTACCCTGTGGCACATGCTGGGTGTGGAGATTGGGTTTGGCATTTTGCTGCTCAGTGTCGGCATGGGCTTGCACACGGTGCTGGACCAGTACCCAGGTGCCTACGAGGCCATGCGCTACGCGGGCGCGGCCTATATGTTGTGGATTGCATGGAAACTGGCCAGCGCGAAACCCACCCAGGCCGACATCAAAGTCACCGCCACCCCCATGGGCTTTTGGGCTGCGGTGGCGTTCCAGTGGGTGAACCCCAAAGCCTGGGTGATGGCGGTGACGTGCATGAGCACGTATTTAGCCCCCCATGCCGGGTTTGCCCAAGTGTTGCTGCTGGCGGTGCTTTTTGTGGTGGTGGGCAGCCCCAGCGCCGCGTTTTGGGTCGGCTTCGGCCAAGCCATGCGCAAGTGGCTGCAAGACCCCTTGCGCTTGCGCCTCTTCAACATCGCAATGGCGTTGGCCCTGGTGGCGTCGCTATACCCTATGCTCAACCCTTGAGAACACCTCTATCGCCGATTGGATGAACACTATGACAAACAACACACACTGGACTCTGGCCGCTCGCGCCGCAAAAATGAACCCGTCGGTGATCCGCGAGATCCTCAAGGTGACGGAGAAGCCCGGCATCATCAGCTTTGCCGGAGGCCTGCCCTCGCCAAAGACCTTTCCAGTGGCCGAGTTTGAAGCCGCCTGCGCCAAGGTGCTCAAAGACGACCCGGCCGGAGCCCTGCAATACGCCGCCAGCGAAGGCTACGCGCCGCTGCGCGAAATGGTGGCCGAGTCACTCCCCTGGAATGTGGACCCAGGCCAGATCATGATTACTACCGGCTCCCAGCAAGGGCTGGACCTGGTGGCCAAGGTGCTGATCGACGCGGGCAGCCGCATCTTGGTCGAGTCCCCCACTTATCTGGGCGCGGTGATGGCCTTCACACCCATGGAACCCGAAGTGGTGAGCGTAGCCAATGATGAGGACGGTATCGACATCGCCGATCTGCGCGCCAAAGCCGACGGCGCACGCTTCTTGTATGCCCTGCCCAACTTCCAGAACCCCACCGGGCGCACCATGAGCGAGTCGCGCCGCGCCGCCTTGAGCGAAGCGGCCACCGAACTGGGTCTGCCTATCATGGAAGACAACCCCTATGGCGACCTGTGGTTTGACACCCCGCCACCCGCCCCGCTGACTGCGCGCAACCCCGAGGGCGGCATTTACCTGGGCTCGTTCTCCAAAGTGCTGGCGCCGGGCCTGCGCATGGGCTTTATCGTGGCACCCACGGCGGTGTACCCCAAACTCTTGCAAGCCAAGCAGGCCGCAGACCTGCACAGCCCCAGCTTCAACCAACGCCTGATTGCCGAGGTGATGAAAGACGGTTTTCTGGACCGCCACGTTCCCACCATCCGCGCCCTGTACAAAAGCCAGCGCGACGCCATGCTGCAGGCGCTGGCAGCCGCCTTCCCTGAAGGCCAGTCCAACGCCAGCCTGTGCTGGAACACGCCCGCCGGCGGCATGTTCTTGTGGGCCCGCCTGCCCGAGGGCATGCGCGCAGTCGACTTGCTGCCGTATGCCGTGAACCAGGGTGTGGCCTTTGTGCCGGGTGCGCCGTTTTACGCCGACCATGGCGACCCACGCACGCTGCGCCTGTCCTTCGTGACCCCCAGCGTGGAAGAAATCCACCGGGGCGTAGCAGCTTTGGCCCGTGCCATTCACATTTACCAACAGGCGCTTGCGCCATCTGCAGCATGAAACTTCGCAAGTTCAACCAGGTCGATGTGTTCACTGCGGTGCCCTACAAAGGCAACCCCTTGGCCGTGGTCATGGACGGCAGCGATTTATCCAGTGAAGAAATGCAACATTTCGCGCAGTGGACCAACGTGTCGGAAACCACGTTTTTGCTCCCCGCTTCACCTGCCGGGTTGGCGGCGGGCGCCGACTACCAAGTGCGCATCTTCACTCCCGGCAGCGAGCTACCGTTTGCCGGGCACCCTACTCTGGGCAGTTGCCATGTGTGGCTTCAAGCCGGCGGCCAACCCCACAACAAGCTTGAAATTGTGCAGGAGTGCAAAGTCGGGCTGATCAAAATACGCCAAGAGATGGGTCGGCTTGCATTTGCAGCCCCACCACTGGTACGCAGCAACCCCAGCCCCGGTGTGTTAGCGCAAGTGGCTGCGGCGCTTGGGCTCAAAGCCCACCAAATTTTGGCCGCCCAACTGCTCAACAACGGCCCCACTTGGCTGGGGCTGTTGCTGGACAACCAACAATCGGTGCTGCAGCTGCAGCCTAACTTGGTTGCACTCAAGGGTTTAGTGGCTGGAGTAGGTGTAGCCAGCGTGCAGATTGCGCAGACAGCTCCTAATTTAATAGCAAGATCGAATCGGGAGGCACGCGCCTTTGGCGCGGGAGCCTCCAAAGCGTCAGACACCGACGCCGCCGAGCCCACCGTGGAGGTGCGCTTTTTTGCACCCGATATTGGGGTTAGCGAAGATCCGGTGACAGGCAGTTTTAATGCCAGCCTGGCCCAGTGGTTGATTGCCGATGGCCATACACCACCAAACTACGTCGCCGCGCAGGGGTGTTGTATTCACCGTGATGGACGCATTCACATCCACCAAGACGCGTCTGGGCAAGTATGGGTTGGCGGTGATGCGGTGACCTGCATCCAAGGAGAGGTCACGCTGTGAGCGATCAAAACAGACTGTCACTTCCATCCCTGGCCGATATCGAAGTCGCCGCACAGGTGGTGTACCGCGAATTCCAGGCCACGCCCCAGTACTGCTGGGCACTGCTCAGCCAGCGCCTGGGTACCGACTGCTGGGTCAAGCATGAGAACCACACGCCGGTGGGTGCTTTCAAAATCCGGGGTGGACTGACTTACTTTGACGCACTGGCACGCAGTGGCACGCTACCCACGTCCGTCATCAGCGCCACGCGCGGCAACCACGGCCAAAGCATTGGCTGGGCTGCCCGCGCCCACGGCGTGCCGTGCAGCATCGTGGTGCCGCTGGGCAACTCGCTGGAGAAGAACGCCGCCATGCGCGCACTGGGCGTGACGCTGAT
>CAJASG010000712.1 GCA_903944555.1 uncultured beta proteobacterium | reverse complement strand
ACAGTATTTCCGGCAGCTTGGCGAATGAGTTCTTAACAATACTGGCCTTGGCGAGGGAGACACTCGCGGGCGCTTCGACCGACGACTCGCTCAAGCACGCCGCCGTGCTGCGCATGAAGTCCTGGGCATTGGACAGCATGGCATCACTGGGTTGCCCTGCCGCCATTGCCGTGCGCACCACGGCTGGGGCCTGGCGCGCAATGCCCCCACCCACAATGCACACCGCATTGGCATCCATCACACCGATCGCAAACACCCCCTTGCGGTCGCTGGCGGAATACAAACCCAGCAGGTTGATCGGCGTCAGCTTCTCCGGGACCATTCGGTCATCGGGTACCAGCCGAAACGGAATGGCCCCCATTGATGCCGATAGCTGCGCCTGCAGGGCTTCGGTTGGTACGGGATTGCCCCCGGATTTTTCGGGTGAAACGATGGCGGCAGGCGGCGGGCCGTTGGCCTTGATGACATCCAGCACCGAGGCCGTCACGGCCTCCACCAACTCGGCGTCGTTAAACGGCTTGTGCAAGATGAACAGTGCGCCGTTGCTCATGGCCTCGGCCAACAGGGCGGGGGACTTCTCGGTCGTGACGAAACCGACGCGCATCGTGTGGTGTCCCATTTGGCGCAAGGCCTGCACCATTTCCAGCCCCGACACTTTGGGCATGTGCCAGTCGGTGATGACAAGATGGGGCAAGAATTGCGCGATCACATCCAGCGCTTGCTCACCGTCGAGTGCCGTTTCAATTTCAATCGGCTCGTAGCCGCAGTTGTGGATCGCGCGACGAATGATGGCCTGAATCGCGCGGCTGTCGTCAACGATCAAGAACCGCAGTGGCGATGACAGGTGGATGGGTTCGGTTGGCATTGATCGATTTGGCTAGGATGGATTCGGGATTTCATAGGCAATGACAAAAAGCTGCCCAGCCCGCAAGTTGCATCGGTAAATGGCCACAGGCACACAGGTGGTGAAAACCTGCTGGAACACCAGGTCGTCGGCCCTGAACGGGAGCCCAATGGAAACATTGGCTTGGCTTGTGATGTTGAGGGTCACACACTCGGCCAGCACATTGCAGGCTTCGGAGCAGGCATCGTTGAGCTTGCTGGCGTGGATTTCATGCGGGGGCTCACCAAACATGTTGGCGGCAATGGTGCGCGCGTCGGAGCGCTCAATGAACACCCCGACGCCACCCGCAGTGGCCGCCCCCGGCACCGAAAGAGGCATGAAGTAACAAAACTCGGCGTACCCCGGCGGCGGTGCATCGGGTACGTGCTCGAACGCTCTGCGCTCGCCGCTCAGAAACTCCCATCCGGTAGACAGGCAGGCAGTGACCTTGAGAACATCAACAGATTGGGCGAGCACGCGCATGGAAGGACTGTTTTGACCCGAGGGGGCCTTAATTTTTTTAGGTTGACGCAACAACAATTTCAGTATCAACCAGCGCCCATGCAAATGCAACCGGATTCAGGGCCAAAGCCGCCCATCCACGGGCAAACCCTAGTTACGCGGTGGCACGTGGATTGCTAGTATTAATCCGATAACTTGACCAAACGGTCAAGTTTGCTGGTTTTGATTCCCTACTAGTCCACCCCAACAGGAGCTGCCAACGTGTCTACCACTCTCTCGCCCGATATTCGCCCGGGTCGCCTGAGCCCCCAGGATTACGCCCACCGCTTTGCCGACGCCACCCCGCGCCTGACACCCGCGCAAGCCGTGCTGGAGGCCGAGCGCTGCCTGTACTGCTTCGATGCCCCGTGCGCCACGGCCTGCCCCACCAGCATCGATGTGCCGTCTTTCATCAAGCGCATTGCCGACGGCAACCTGCGCGGTTCGGCCCGCGCCATTCTGGAATCCAACCCGCTGGGCGGCATGTGCGCCCGGGTCTGTCCGACCGAGAACCTGTGCGAGGCCGTGTGCGTGAAAAACACCCAAGAGGGCAAGCCGGTGGCCATTGGCCGCCTGCAGCGCCACGCTGTGGACGCCCTGATGGAAAGTGCCCAGCCCCAGATCTTTAGCCGCGCGGCGCCCACCGGCAAAAAAGTCGCCGTGGTCGGTGCTGGACCAGCAGGCTTGGCCTGTGCCCACACGCTGGCGCGCCTGGGGCACGACGTGGTGATTTTTGATGCCCAGCCCAAAGCCGGCGGCCTCAATGAATACGGTCTGGCCAGCTACAAAACCCCGGACAACTTTGCCCAACGGGAAGTGCAATGGCTGCTGGACATCGGTGGCATCGAAGTGCGCACCGGCTGGAAGCTGGAAACGACCGAACAGTTCCAGACCCTGCGCAACAACTACGACGCCCTGTTTCTGGGCATGGGCCTGGCCACCACGCACCAGCTTGGCGTTGCGGGTGCCGAGTTGGACGGCGTGCAGGACGCGGTGGACTTTATTGCCGCGCTGCGCCAAACGCCGGATTTGGCCACGCTGCCGGTGGGGCGCCGCGTCATCGTGATTGGCGGTGGCATGACGGCGGTGGACGCCGCGGTGCAAAGCAAGCTGCTGGGCGCCAGCATGGTCCACATGGTTTACCGCCGTGGGCCCGACACCATGTCGGCCTCCAAAGCCGAGCAAGAGTGGGCACAGACCAACGGCGTGGTACTGCACCACTGGCTGGCCCCACTGGAAGTGCTGGGCCACAACGGCCACGTCAGTGCCGTGCGTTTTGCCGAGCAGGCGCTGGTCGATGGCAAGTTGCAGCCCACCGGGCGCGAGTTGAGCTGGGAGGCCGATGTGGTGCTCAAAGCCATTGGCCAGAGCTTGGGCAACCCGGTGCTGGCCCAAACCGGCTTGGCGCTGGACGGCGGTCGCATTGCCACCGATGCGCAGGGCCAAACCAACCTGCCAGGCGTCTGGGCCGGTGGCGACTGCCGTGCCGGCGGCCTGGACCTGACGGTAGAAGCCGTGGAACACGGCAAGCAGTCGGCCCGGGCCATGCACGCACACCTCTGCCAGGCCTAAGCCCCCACGCACCACCGCGCACCCCCAACACTTCTCAATTCGGAGTCTCCCATGGCCAATCTGCACACCACCTT
>CAJASG010000711.1 GCA_903944555.1 uncultured beta proteobacterium | reverse complement strand
GTGGTGATAAAGGCCGGCCAGACCGGAAACTGCAACTTGAGCAGCAGGATGAACGCCAGATAGCTCAGCACAGCCAATACGGTTGCCAGCACCAGCACCTCCTTCAACCTGAACTCATCCCCCGCCAAACTGGCGATGAACGTCAAGGTGTAGATACCCACGATCAAACCCATGGGCGGCAGATGAATGCTCGGCAAGCCGCCCAAGCAGGCACCAAACACCAGGTTGGCGGCAATGATGAAGAACAGCGGCTTCCAGGCAATGCTGCCTATCTTGTTGCCATCCACGGTCTCCACCACCAGCGCCTTGAAGGTGATGGCACCGCCCAACAGGGCCAGCAAAACACCCAGCACCAGGGGAAAGTAGCCCGGCCCCATGCGCGCACCGCTGCCAATGGTGTAGCTACTGGAGCCCCACGCAAAGGCCACGCCAAACCCCATAAACATGAGGCCGGAAAAGAAGTCTTTCTGACTCTTGATATTCACTATGGTTCTCCTCAAGGGAATGACCCCGCTCACAGCGGTGGGGTGGACGCCAGCACTTCTTCAATCACCGTCAGGCCTTCGGCCACACGCAGTGCACCTGCCAATCGCAGTGGCCGCATGCCGTCGGCCACTGCCTGGCGACGGAGCGCATCAATACCGGGCTCAGTGGTCACCCGCGCTTTGAATGCCTCCGACACCACCAGCAATTCATACAGGCCCATGCGCCCCATGAAGCCGGTCATGCGGCAATCCACACAGCCCACCGGCTTGTAGGGCTTGTAGCCGCCATTGATCTGCCAGGGCTTGACCAACTCACCCAACTCCTCGCGCGTCACCGCCTCGTCGCGCACGCGGCATTGTTTGCACAGGGTGCGCACCAGCCGCTGCGCCAGCACCCCCAGCAAAGTCGCGTTGATCAGGTACGCGGGTACGCCCAATTCCATTAGCCGGGTAACCGCAGAGGGTGCGTCGTTGGTGTGCAGGGTCGAGAACACCAGATGCCCGGTCAGCGCCGCCTGCACCGCCATCTCTGCCGTTTCGCGGTCGCGTATCTCGCCCACCATGATGATGTCGGGGTCTTGGCGCATCAGGGCGCGCAGGCCTTGTACAAAACCAAAATCGAGCTGCGTTTGCACCTGGGTTTGGTTGAAGGCGGGCTCAATCATCTCGATCGGGTCCTCCACCGTGCTGACATTCACCTCCTCGGTGGCCACCCGCTTCAGCGTGGAATACAAAGTAGTCGTCTTGCCCGAGCCGGTAGGGCCGGTCACCAAAATAATGCCGTGCGGGCGCTTCACCAGCGACTCCCAGCGCGTGGCATCGTGGGCCGAAAAACCCAACGCGTCCAGGTCTTTCACCGCGTTGTCCGGGTCAAAAATCCGCATCACCATTTTTTCGCCAAAGGCGGTGGGCAGCGTGGATATCCGCATTTCAATCTCGTCACCACGCGGGTTGCGCGTCTTGATGCGGCCATCCTGCGGGCGGCGTTTTTCAATCACATCCATGCGGCCCAGCAGCTTGATACGTGCCGTCATGGCGTTCAGCACACCCATCGGCATCTGGTAGACCGGGTGCAACACACCGTCAATGCGGAAGCGAATCACACCCTGCTCGCGCCGGGGCTCCAGATGGATGTCACTGGCACGCTGGTCAAAGGCGTATTGCCACAACCAGTCCACCACCTGCACCACACCCAGGTCATTGGCATCGAGTTGTTTGTTGGTCTTGCCCAGCTCCACCAGTTGCTCAAAACTGGCGCTGTTGTTGGTGCCCGATTTACCCGCCGCCCGCACCGACTTGGCCAGTGCATAAAACTCGGCGGTGTAGCGGGTGATTTCCTGCGGGCTGGCCACCACACGGCGCACACTGCGCCGAGACTGGCGCTCCACCTCTGCCACCCAATCGGTGATGAACGGCTCGGCCGTGGCCACCGTGATCTCGGTCGGGGTAGCCACCACAGGAAGAATTTTGTGCCGCTCGGCATAGGCCGCGCCGATGGCGTCGGCCACTTTGCCCACGTCCACCTTCAAGGGGTCAATGCGCAGATAGTCCAGCCCGGCACGCGCTGCCAGCCACTGGGTCAGCGTCTCGATGTCCAGCGGTTTCTGGTCCTGCGCGCGCCGCATGGACACGCTGGCCAGCCGCACCAGCGGGTGCTGCGCGCTCTCGGCCTGCGAGCACCGGGCCACGGTGCGTTGGGCCTCTTCACTGGAAATAACCCCGTCCTGCTGCAACCACTCCACCAAGCGGCGCCAGTCCACCGGCCCGATGTGGAGGGCCTTGGGTTTTGTGATCATGGTTGCACCGGTTTGAACACCCGCACCCATTTGTCTGCGGGCAGCCCCCAGTGCGTCTTGATGTAGTCGGCGCGTTCTTCCAGCACCGCGCGCTTGGGCCGTGACGCCGTGCGCTGGGCCATCACCACCGTATTGCCTTCGCGGGTGGACTTGAAAGCCCAAATAGCATCGCGGCCAAAGGCTGCGGCGATTTTGTCCACGCTCTTGGCGTAGCTGGAGGTGCGCCCGAACAGGTTGACCGTCATGCAGCCTTCGTCGGTCAGTGTCTTGCGGCAGTCGGAATAGAAATCTTCGGTGTCCAGCACCGGCGCTGCGGCCTCTTCGTC
>CAJASG010000710.1 GCA_903944555.1 uncultured beta proteobacterium | reverse complement strand
TCAAGGTGGACGAACCGTTCACCAAGCTGCTGACCCAGGGCATGGTGCTCAACCACATCTACTCGCGCAAAGGCGACAAAGGCGGCGTGGAGTACTTCTGGCCCGAAGAGGTGGAAGACGTGCTGGATGCCACCGGCAAAGTGACCGGTGCCAAGCTCCGGGGCGCCAAGGGGGCATTGCCTGCGGGCACTGCCATCACCTACGAAGGCGTGGGCACCATGTCCAAGTCGAAGAACAACGGCGTCGACCCGCAGGACCTGATTGAGCGCTACGGCGCCGACACCGCCCGCATCTACACCATGTTCACCGCCCCGCCCGAGGCCACTTTGGAGTGGAACGACTCGGCGGTGGAGGGCAGCTACCGCTTCCTGAAACGCGTCTGGGCCTTTGGGTACAAGCTTTCTGCTATGGATTTTGTAGCTGCTTGCGCAAGTAGTACGGGGGCTACAGCCCTAAAAGACATAAATTTTGGCAAGGAAGCCAAAGCCCTGCGTCTGGAGATGCACACCGTGCTCAAGCAGGTGGACTACGACTACCAGCGCATGCAATACAACACCGTGGTGTCGGGCACCATGAAGATGATCAATGCCCTGGAGTCCTTCAAGGCGCTGGACTCGGCCGGTGCCCAGGTGGCACTGATCGAAGGCTTTGGCATCTTGCTGCGCTGCCTGTACCCGGCGACGCCACATTTGGCGCACACGCTGTGGGCCGAACTGGGCTACGCCGCCCAACTGGGCGACATGCTGGACACCCCCTGGCCCACGGTAGACGAGTCTGCGTTGGAACAAGACGAGATCGAGCTCATGCTGCAAATCAACGGCAAGCTGCGTGGCGCGGTGGTGGTGCCTTCGGGTGCGTCCAAAGAGCAGATCGAAGCGCTGGCGTTGGCCTGCGACACCTTCGTCAACTTCGCCGCCGGGGCACCGGCCAAAAAGGTGATCGTGGTGCCGGGACGACTGGTCAATGTGGTTATCTAGACCCGGACACAAGAGGACGCACCGATGATGATGAACCGCCGCTTTGCCGCCCGTGTTGTGCTGGTTAGCTTGTTTGCCACGCTGGTGGTGGGTTGCGGTTTTAAATTGCGCAGCAGCCAGAATTTTGCCTTCCAAACCGTCGCTGTGACCCCCGAGACCGGGGGCGCGGTGGCTGCCGAACTGATCCGCAATTTCGACGATAGGGTGCGCCCGGTGGCACCTCCCAAGGGCGGTGAGCTGCCCGAAGTGATTGTCGATATTTTGCAGGAACAGCGCGAAAAAACGGTGGTCGGGGTGAACGCGACAGGCCAGGTGCGGGAGTTCCAGTTGCGCATCAAAGTCAAGTTCCGCATGCGTACTCCGCAGGGCCGGGAGCTGATTCCCGAGACCGAGATCACGCAGCAGCGCGACATCAGTTTCAATGAATCCGCCGTGTTGGCCAAAGAAGCCGAAGAAGGCTTGCTGTACCGGGACATGCAGTCCGACATCGTGCAGCAGTTGCTGCGCCGCATTGCCGCCGTCAAGAGCCTCGGCACGCCCTAAGGCGGCTCCGCCTCGTCCTGTCCACCCATGCAACTCGCAGCCAACCAACTCGGCAACCACCTGCAGCGCGGGCTGAAAAGCCTGTACACGGTGCATGGCGACGAGCCCTTGCTGCAACAAGAAGCGCTGGACGCGATCCGTGCCGTGGCCCGCGCGCAGGGCTACACCGAGCGCACCTCGCACACTGTGGCGGGCGCCCATTTTGACTGGAGCGAGGTGCTGGCCGCGGGCGGCTCCTTGAGCCTGTTTGCCGACAAACAAATCGTCGAGATCCGCATCCCCTCGGGCAAACCCGGCAAGGACGGCAGCGTGGCGCTACAGCAGTTGGCGGAGATGTCGCGGGACAACGACTCCACCCTCACCATCGTCCTGCTGCCGCGCTTGGACAAGATGACCAAGTCCAGCGCCTGGTTCGCTGCGTTGGAGAGTTTTGGCGTGGCCTTGCAGGTCGAGCCGGTGGAGCGCCAGGCGCTGCCGCAGTGGATTGCCCAGCGCCTGTCTGCCCAGGGCCAGGCGGTCGAGGCCGGTGAGGCCGGGCAGCGCACCCTGCAGTTTTTTGCCGACCGTGTGGAAGGCAATTTGCTGGCCGCCCACCAGGAAATCCAGAAGCTGGGGCTGCTGTTTCCAGCCGCCGGTGCCGGTGGCAGCGTGCTGACGTTTGAGCAGGTCGAAGGCGCGGTGCTCAACGTGGCCCGTTACGACGTGTTCAAGCTGTCCGAGGCGGTGCTGGCAGGGCATGCGGTGCGAGTGCAGCGCATGCTGGATGGACTGAAAGCCGAAGGCGAGGCCGAGGTGCTGGTGCACTACACGCTGAGCGAAGACATCCGTGCCCTCAAACGGGTCAAGGACGCCATGGGCCAAGGCCGTCCGCTGCCCATGGCCCTGCGCGAGCAGCGCATCTGGGGCAACAAGGAGCGCCTGTTTGAGCGGGTGTTGCCTCGGCTCTCTGAATCTACACTGGCCGAACTGCTGCAGTCAGCCCACCTGGTGGACGGCATCGTCAAAGGGCTGAAGCAACCCGACTGGCCCGCCAACGGTTGGCAGGCCCTGCACCGCTTGGCCTTGCAGTTGTGCGCCCTGTGCGCCAGTACCCCGGCCAGCGGTTCGGCTTCGGTCCGTCCGCGTTAAACGCAAGGGCACGGTTTGCGCGGGTGCAGCCATGCCAAAATGGGCGCATGACCACGCTCAATATCACCGAATACGCCCAGTCCCTCGGTTCGCAAGCAAAAGCGGCCTCAGCCCTTATGGCACGTGCGCAGACAGCTACTAAAAACATAGCGCTTCGCACGCTCGCCCGTTTGCTGCGGGAGAACACCGCAGCCCTGCAGATCGACAACGCCAAAGACCTGGAGCGCGCCGTGGCCGCCGGGCTGGCCGCACCTATGGTGGACCGACTCAAGCTGACGCCAAAGGTGCTGGAGACCTGTGCCCAAGGTTGTGAGCAACTGGCCAGCATGCCGGATGTGATTGGTGAAATCCTCGGTATGAAGCAGCAGCCCAGCGGCATCCGTGTCGGGCAGATGCGGGTGCCGATTGGTGTGTTCGGCATGATTTTCGAGAGCCGCCCGAATGTGACCATCGAGGCGGCCAGCCTGTCGATCAAGAGCGGCAATGCCTGCATCCTGCGCGGCGGCTCCGAGGCCATTGACTCCAACAAGGCGCTGGCCCGGCTGGTGCAGCAGGCGCTCACCGAGAGTGGGCTGCCCGCCGATGCGGTGCAACTGGTGCAAACCACCGACCGCGAAGTGGTGGGCCAGCTGATTGCCATGCCCCAATTTGTGGATGTGATCATTCCGCGTGGTGGCAAGGGTCTGATCGAGCGCATCAGCCGCGACGCCAAGGTGCCGGTGATCAAGCACCTGGACGGCAACTGCCATGTGTATGTGGACGATCCGTGCGACATCGCCATGGCCGTGCGTGTG
>CAJASG010000709.1 GCA_903944555.1 uncultured beta proteobacterium | reverse complement strand
GGCGAGTTTTCCAATGTGCTCATGGGTCAGTTGACGCCTTTGGTGGATGCCCAGCTTGGCGTGATTTTTGTTCTGGACCCGGTTTCGGGCGACTATTGCTACCAAGGGGGCTGGGGAGTTACCAATCCGGCCGCGTTGCAAAAACATTTTGCCCCGGGTGAGGGGCTATTGGGCCAATGCGCAAGCTCCGCGCAGACCATTTGCGTGGAGGACCCCACGCACATTGGCCTGCAGATTCGTTCTGCTGTGTTGGATGTTGCGCCCAGCCGGGTTTGCATTTTGCCGGTGCTCGGTTCACAAGGCAAAGTGCTGGCGGTGCTCGAACTGGCCAGTGTTCTGCCAAAGAACGCACGGCAAGACCTGCTGCTGGCGGCTCTGCTGCCCCTGGTGGCGCTGAGTCTTGAAATCTTGCAGCGCAACGCGTTGGCTCGTGAATTGTTGGATCAAACGCGACAGCAGTCGGCACAGTTGCTCACCCAGCAAGATGACCTCAGGCGTGCCCGCAGTAGCGCGGAAGAGGCAACACGGGCGAAAAGCGAGTTTTTGGCCAACATGAGCCACGAAATCCGAACGCCGATGAATGCGGTTATCGGCTTGTCCCACCTGGCGCTCAAGACAGACCTGTCGGCCAAGCAACGGGACTATTTGGAGAAGATCAATACGTCGGGCTCTGCCTTGTTGACGGTCATCAATGACATTCTGGATTTCTCGAAAATTGAAGCCGGCAAGATGGAGCTGGAAAAAGCGCCCTTTTGGCTGGATGATGTGTTGGACCGTGTGTCGACCCTGGTGTCGCTAAAAGCCCATGAGAAGGGCGTAGAGCTTTTGGTTCGTATGGCACCGGGCGTGCCGGACGCTTTGTTGGGGGATGCGACCCGGTTTGGCCAGATACTGACCAACCTGATCAACAACGCGATCAAGTTCACAGAGAAGGGGCAGGTGAAGGTCAGCATTGCTGTTTCACAGCTGTTGGGAGAACGGTGTGAATTGGCGGTGGCAGTGGAAGACACCGGCGTTGGGATGACGCCGGAGCAAACCGGCAATCTGTTCAAGGCGTTTACACAGGCTGACAGTTCAACCACGCGGCGCTTTGGGGGCACAGGCTTGGGGCTGACCATCTCCAAGCAGTTTGTGGAAATGATGCAGGGGAAGATTTGGGTGGAGTCCGTGGTCAACGTGGGCAGTACGTTCCATTTTTCTGCCTGGTTTGACATGTCTCACCAGCAGCGCAGGTCATCGGCACAAAGAAGCTCCGCACAGGGCCTGCGTGTGCTGGTGATAGATGACAGCGCAGACGCACGGCAAATATTTTTGGAGCAACTCGAAGCGCTGGGCTTGCGTGCAGACGCGATGGCTGAGGGTGAATCGGGCCTGCGCGCATTGCAGCAAGCAGACGCCGCTGACCCGTATGACGTGGTCTTGATGGATTGGCGTATGCCGGGGCTGAATGGGGTGGAGGCAACCCAGAAAATATCCCGGGAGTTGGCCCTTGCCCATCCACCCACGGTGGTGATGGTTACCGCGTTTGGCGCTGATGATGCGCGCGCAGCAGGCACTGAGGCCGGGGTTAAATACTTCCTGGATAAGCCTGTCAGCCAGTCCCGCTTGTGGGACACCTTGGCCGGAGTGATTCACCCCGTTGTTCAGACCATCCGCCCGACGGGTAACGCTTTGCCCCCGGAAAGTCCTCTTGATGGGGTGCACGTACTGCTGGTGGAAGACAATGAAATCAACCAGCAGATTGCGCGGGAGCTGATGGAAGCCATGGGCGTGCAGGTGAATGTCGCCAACAATGGGCGAGAGGCCGTTGACATGCTGGTAGGCGCCCCGGATCCACTGCCCTGGTCCTTGGTGTTGATGGATCTTCAGATGCCTGAGATGGATGGGCACCAAGCGACAGAGGTGCTTCGAAACAACCACCGCTTTGACGCCCTGCCCATCATTGCCCTGACCGCACATGCCTCTGCGGAGGAGGGTGCGCGGTGTCTGGCAGAAGGGATGAATGAACACCTGACCAAGCCGATTGATCCGGACGCGTTGCGTGACTGCATTACGCGCTGGGCCGGGCATGCCGCCAGCAAGGCAATGATCATTGTGGGGGTGGATGTGGTGCAGGGTCTGCGCCTTTGCGCAGGCAACCATCCGCTGTACGTGTCGCTGTTACGAAAATTTGCGGCGCAGACTTCCCAAGTGCCACAGCAAGTGCGTGACTTGATGGCGGTGGGGGACGCCGACTCGGCTGCCCGCGCGGCACACACCTTGAAGGGTGTAGCCGCCAATCTGGGCGCGCAACAGTGCAGTGCCATGGCGGCCGAGCTGGAACTGGCACTGGCCCATGCGGAATCTTCCACTCCGTTGGACCGCTTGCTGGTGCCACTGGAGCGCCATCTGGTGGACTTGGTGGCGCAAATCGTGGGAGCGCTGCCGTTGGAAATTCCGAAAACCGTTGCTGTAGGCGAGGTGGATATTGTGCTGCTGCGCGCAGTGTGCCGCCACCTGGCCGATCTGTTGAGTGCCAGTGACGCGGAGGCAGATGCCGTGCTGCAGGCGCATGCTGATTTACTGCAGCGCGCATTCGGTGATGGCTTTGACTTGCTGCAGCGCCATGTGCAGGAGTTTGAACACGCGCAGGCCTTGGACGCCCTGCAGGCAGCCGCACTGAACATGCAGATTACCTTGGATTGACTGAACGATGATGGATCTTTTTCAACCCGTCAAGCCGACCATTTTGGTGGTTGACGATGCATCCGCCAATCTGGCATTGATTGCGAGCTTGTTGCACACCATCTACACCGTCAAGGCCGTCAACCACGGCGCGAAGGCGCTAAAACTGGTGGCCGATGAACCGCCAGACCTGATTTTGCTGGACATCATGATGCCCGATATGGATGGCTACGAGGTGTGCCGGCGCCTGAAGGC
>CAJASG010000708.1 GCA_903944555.1 uncultured beta proteobacterium | reverse complement strand
GCTTTTTCCTCAATACCACTGGTGCCGACACGGCGGTCTAGCTCGGCCACCACATCGGCGGGCGTCAGGTCATAGTGGGCCAGCGCAATCATGCAGTGGAACCACAAATCGGCCACTTCGTACACAATTTTGGCCTTATCACCTCCGTGGTCAGCGTCTTTGGCCGCCATAACCACCTCGGTGGCCTCTTCGCCAATTTTTTTCAAAAAGGCGTCAGGCCCCTTGTGCAACAGGCGCGCCACGTAGCTGGCTTGCGGGTCGCCGCCATTGGCGACCTTGCGGCTCTCGATGACGGCCGCCAGCGCAGCGAGCGAATCTTGGGAGTTGGAGGGTAATGCCATGGACTTATTTGTAGATGGTTTGGGGGTCTTTCAAGACCGGTTCGACACTTTGCCACACCCCGCCTTGCAAAACACTGAAGAAGCAACTGTGACGTCCGGTATGGCAGGCAATGCCGGGCTCGTGGCCGAGCTGGGTGACCTTGAGCAGGATCACGTCATTGTCGCAGTCCATGCGGATTTCATGCACTTTTTGCACATGGCCCGACTCTTCGCCCTTGTACCAAAGCTTGTTGCGCGAGCGGCTGAAATACACCGCCTGCCCCAGCTCCACGGTCTTTTGCAAGGCCTCACGGTTCATCCAGGCGAACATCAGCACGTCGTTGCTGCCCTGCTCTTGGGCGATGACCGGCACCAGTCCTTTGGAATCCCAGCGGATGTGTTTGAGCCAGCTGACAGAGGGATCGTTGGTAATTTGCATTGCTATGAAATAAGTAGCTGCTTTCGCAGTATCTACGGGGCTTACAGCCCTAAAAGGCTTAAATTCTGACGGGGATTCCGCGTGCCGCCATGTGCGCTTTGGCCTGGCCCACGGTGAATTCACCGTAATGGAAAATGCTGGCGGCCAGCACCGCATCGGCACCGCCCAGCGTCACACCGTCGGCCAGATGGTCCAAAGTACCGACACCGCCAGAGGCAATCACCGGCACACTGATCGCGTCCGACACGGCGCGGGTCAACGCCAGATCGAACCCGGCTTTGGTGCCATCACGGTCCATGCTGGTGAGCAAAATCTCACCGGCACCGCGGCGTGCCATCTCGATGGCCCAGGCCACGGCATCCAGCCCGGTGATTTTGCGCCCGCCATGGCTGAACACATCCCAGCCGGGGCCTATTGCCAAGCCATCAACAAGGCGCATGGCGTCTTCTTCGGAGCGGCGCTTGGCGTCAATGGCCACCACAATGCACTGCGCACCGTATTTGTGCGAGGCGTCTTCAATCACCTGTGGATTGGCCAATGCGGCGGAGTTGAAACTGATTTTGTCGGCCCCGGCGTTCAGCAAACGGCGCACGTCTTCGACTGTGCGCACGCCGCCACCGACCGTCAGCGGAATGAACACCTGTGAGGCCACCGCCTCGATGATGTGCAGGATCAGATCCCGCCGATCGCTGGTGGCGGTGATGTCCAAAAACGTGAGTTCATCGGCACCCTGGTCGTTGTAGCGCGCAGCAATTTCCTCCGGGTCACCCGCTTCGCGCAGTTCGACAAAGTTAT
>CAJASG010000707.1 GCA_903944555.1 uncultured beta proteobacterium | reverse complement strand
TTGTCGCTTCTGGATGAAGCGTTGCATCTGGAGGGCCGCTCATCATCCTTTGATGAGCGCACCCCTTTGCTGGGCGCATTGCCTGAGCTGGACTCCATGGGCGTGGTGGCGCTGCTCACGGCCTTTGAGGACCGCCTCGGCTTGGCGGTGGATGACGATGAAATAGACGGCTCTGTGTTCCAGACCTTTGGCACCTTGCTGGCATTTGTGCAGACCAAACTGGGCACCGGATCGGCCGCGACTGAATCAGCAAAGGCCATCTCTTAAAGGTCCAACGCCATGGATTCCGAGTACAGGTAGTCAATATCGGTATCTGTCAGCGTCGGGCTCAGATACAGCTTGGGATTGAAGCCCGTGCGCACCGCGAACGGCCGGGGTACATGCTTCAATGCACGGCATTCGACATGGGTGCTAACAATGCCCCTGCGCAGCAGATGGCTCGATAGTCGCCCAAAATATTGGTAGAAGAGATCACCATCGCTCACATGCAGCATGGTCGCTGCGGGCAGCCCTTTGAAAACCCGTCTTTTGTAAATGACGTGGCACCAGCGTCCAGGGGTGCCAACCACCACTTGCTGCAACCAGGGAAAAGCAGCATGGGCGTCGACCATCGACATAGCATCCTTTGCCAGCACTTTGCGCATATCCTCCAGCCGGTGGAGTAAACGAACGCCTCCGAGCAGGCCCCCTGGCAGGTTCAAAATAACTGCAACCTGCGCATCCAGCTCCTTGAACTTGAAGAATTTCAACGTGCTGCCAACCACTTTGGTGGGTGAAAAATCGGTAAAGTGGTAACCGGGCTGCCCAATCACGGCCATGGCCAGTCGCATGCTTTGCTGGCGATAGGCGTCCAGCACACACCAACTGGTGATGTTGCAAAAGCGCTCTGCGCGCCCCTGCACTACCCGATCGGCGTAATAGGCGCCAATACCGCCCACAATGGCGCCACCGTCCCGAAGCACAAATCCGTAGTTGGGGGGCTGTGCTGTCCATTGGTTTTGAAGACCGGACACCCACGCCTTGGGCGAGCGGCTTGCCTGAAGGTGGGTGTGCAAAAACTGCCCAAACTCCAGCAATGTGCTATCAGTCACAGGTTCGATGGTGGGTCGTGCCATGGGACTCACCAACTGCGAAGCCATTCCAGCCCCCAACCGACCACCTTGTCGCGCTGTGCGGCAGACGAAAAGGTGTGGTCGCCCTCCGGCAGGTCCCGCCGGGTAACAGGTTTGCGCTGAAACTGCGCTTGCCAGGCGGCGTTGTCGCGAACCATCACCTCAAATTCCCGGGCGATGAGGTCTCTGCCACTCAAGACCAGCATGACTGGCCCTTCAAAGCGCGTCAGCCCTTGCAACAGGCGCTCGGGCAAAGGCCCATCGCGCGAGATGGCTGTGCCAAGGCGGACCGGTTCTGGCCCTGCGGTGGATGGCGCACCGCCAGACAACCGAATCAGGCCCAAAGCAGTCCGCGTGGAAGTCCATGGATTAAAGCGAAAGGTCAGTACCTTCTTCCAAAAGCTCGGTTGCAGCAGGCGCTGTAGATAGTAAAAACGCAGAATGGCCCGCGCATTGCCCGCTTGGGTACGCGCCCAAGGGTTGAGCAGCACAACCCCCTTGACACGAGCATCCCGGTGGGCATAAAAAAGAATGGCAGAGGCCGCATCGCACTCCCCCCACAGTACAACCTCCTTGACTTCAGGGGCCACGGCCGTGAAGCAGTCTATGGCAGCCCGGATGTCATCATCAATGCCTTCAAAGCCCACGAATGCGCCGTGGGCATCGCCCATGCCACGGTAGTCAAAGCGAAACACCGGAAAGCCCTCGGCGCACAGCTTGCGCGACCACAGTGTCAGTTGTCGATGCCCTCCGCTGCGGTATTGCGGCCCCCCGCCAACCACAAACACAACCCCCCGTGGCTGCGGGTGCTCGGGCTGGTGAAGAATGCCCACCAAGGCATGGCTGCCACAAGAAAAGGTGTGTGCGGATTCGGTCATGGAGTGGCAACTCTCGTGTCGAGCCACGCCGTGGTCTTGTCAATAAGACTGCTGGCCAGCACGCGCTCATGCGCCTGCCAAAAAGCCGGCCCAGTGTAGGTCTGCCCGTCCACGCGGGCGCCTGCAGCCCGCCATTCCCCCAAAGCACTCACGCTCACCGGGGGTAACTCCGGCTTGTCAGCGCTGGCGTTTTCCAGCCACAGAACGTTGGCCCCCGCAAACAAACGCTGCTCACCCAGTCGGGCGTGGTCCAAGGCGTGGGCCAGTTCGGGGTGGATTTCATAGCCGGCCACCTCCACCGCTTCTCCGGCGGCGAGCTGCTGGCGCATCGCCGTCGTGGTCTCTTTGGGCAGGTCCGGGCGGTCCAGCTGCGCGGCCATGCGAACCCGCAGGAACTGGGTCAGGTGGATTTTCCCATCCAGAACCGGCTGCCAAAGCAGCAGGGCGCAGTGGGGGTCACCGCGCTGGGCATAGGCTTGCGCAGCCAAGAGGGCGCCCAGGCGGGTTCCCAAAATCGCCTTCACCCCACCCGGCTGACCCGACAACCAGCCCAGCGCGGTGGTGACATTGTCCAGCCAGTCGGCCCAGCGCGCATCCCGGAAATGTCCGTCACTGTCGCCCGTTCCGTGCAAGTCAAACACCAGCGTGCCGAAGCCTTTGGCTGCAAACGCCTTGGCCTGCTCTGTGACCATGCTGCGGCAACGGTTCATCTCTTCATTGAATGCCGGGACACACAGCACATGTCCACGCACTTCAGCCCCGTTGCGGGGCCGGTGATGCACCGCAAACAAGCGGCCACGGGGTGGCCCAAAAAAAAACGGTTCCACCTGCAGGTCACTCGAACCGATCGGCGTCGACATCACTTACAGCAATCCTTTGCGGCGCAATACAAAATCCGCCATCAAATTCAGACTGCCAAGATTGTCAATGGTGAACTCCTGCGCTGCAATGCGCAGCGTGTACGCAGACTCAAGCCAGGCGATCAGCTCCAATAAACCGGCCGAGTCGATCGCCCCCGTTGCCGGAAGAATTTCATCGGGCTGAAGATCACTGGCGTCCGTGCCAAGCAGGCTGGCGATCTCCAGGACACGCGCCTTGATGGCGGCAATGATGGCGTTCTTTTCTAGAATCATTTGGCGGCTGTTTATTTGGGTTGATCGTTCAAGCGCATTCACCGGGCTTGGTCATTTTTTTCAAGACACTGGCCACATCCGACCCACCCATCACGCGGTGGTCGTACGTCGCACCCAATACCCCCACGCCATCGGGGCCAACGGTGTGGGCCACCATCAGCGCAGTGTGGGGCGACAAAATGGGAATATGCCGCGCCACCTTCCACCGCGCCATGCTGGAGAACCCCAGCGTGGTCCCCTGCGTCTCCAGCGGGCCCAGTGTGTGGCTGGCGGCGCGCCGCTGCAAGTCCACCATGGCATTCACGAACCCCAACTCGCCAAGTCGGGTGGAGTCGCGCACCACGGCCAGGTACAACACATCCCCCACCTGCACGGTAGACCCCAAATGGACGTCAGCGTATTCGTAGCGATGGGTGCCGACGATGGTGGCGTTCAAGCGCGCGTTGTGGCGCGCAAGCTCCACAAGGCGCCATGCCATCAGGGGCAAGACCGGGTTCAGCATCAACCCATGGCGCTTGCCAAACGCCTGCGCATAGGCATCCCACACTGCAGTGTCATAGGTCAGTTCCACATAGCCGGGCACCGCAACATCCCGATGCCACAGCACCGTGTTCAGCATGCCCCGCTCTTCACTTTTCAGAGGCTTCAAATTGCCGGCCTGCTCGGGCAATTGCTCCTGCGCAGGGGTGCATCCGAAAACGGGACTGCGAACCTCACTGCGCGTGGCAAGGAAGCGCTCTATGTCGCTCACACTCAAGCGCCCGCCGCTGGCCGGAATGCTGGCCGGATCAAGCCTATGCGCTTGCAGCAGGGCCCGGGCTTTGGCCGTGGGCGCCGAACCCAAGGCGGCGTCTGGTGCGGACAAGCCATCCCGCTCGGGCACCACCACGTCCATGTCCTGGCCCAGCCACATCAACACGCGGCCGACGTTGACTCGGCTGTCCAGGTCCCCCAGGATAGCCAGCACAAACCCGTCTGAGCCCGCCTCAACCTCCACCACGGCCTTGTCGGTTTCGACCTGGGCGACCACCTGCCCTTTGGTCACATAACTGCCTACGGAAACAGCCAGCGCGACCAGCTTAACTTCGTCGTCGTTGTTGTTGATTCTGGGGACCTGTATTGCTTCAGCCATCGTGGTCGGATCTTTCTTGAACACATCTAAAACCAGGCAAGAACGCTGTTGATGACGGTTTGCTCATCGGGTATCTGCGTACTCTCCAGACTGCGCGCGGAGGCGATCGGCACGGGCGGCATACCGATGCGCAGCACCTTGCCCTGGTAGCCCGCCTCGGCCAGACTGGCCAGCAACTCCGCACTGACACCAAACTCGTGGTGCGACTCCTCCATAACGGCAATGCGTGGGCGCGAGGACAGCAAGCCCAGCAGCGTCAGCCGGGGCAAGGGGGCGAGTAACGATGGCACCACGATTTCGATCGACAACTCCTCTTCCCGCTCCAGGCGCTCGGTGGCGCTTTCCACCACGGGCAGCATGCCGCCAAAACACACAAAAGTCACATCGGGGAGTGCCCCGCCGCGACGCAGTGTGGGAAACAACGCCCCCCCCAAGTCCGCCACATGGGCCACTACCGTCTGGTAATCCTGGGGGTCCTGCGCCTGGGCGTACAGCAATTTATGCTCCAGAAACACCACCGGGTTCGGCCAGCGGGTGGTGGCATTCACCAGCAGTTGTCCCACGTTATGGCGGTGGCTGCCAAACACCACAGTCAACCCGGGAATGGACACCAGAATATTTTCCGGGCTCTGGCTGTGGGTCGGACCATAGCCACGCCGACCACCACACGGAGCGCGGACCACCAAAGGCACTTCACAGTCTTCAAACATGCCGGGGAATTTGACGGCATGGTTGTAGATCTGGTCCATGCACAGCGTCAAAAAGTCTGCGAACATGATTTCGACAATCGGCAGACGCCCCGCCATGGCCAGCCCGATGCCCGCACCGGTAATACCTGCCTCACTGATGGGGGTAGAGATCACCCGACTAGGAAAATCTGTTGACAAACCAGCAGTGACTTTGAACGCGCCGCCATAGGGGTCGTGCAAATCTTCCCCCAGCAACAAAACGCCATCGCAGTGGCCCAGTAAGTCGCGCAAAGCCGCGTTGATCGCCACGCGAACACTGGCCGCTGCAGCGGGCTGAGGTGGAACCTGTGTGTCACGCACCGGCTTCATGATGTGCTCTGGCGCAAGCACAAAATGGGATTCAGGCGATGCCAACGCGGCCGATTCAATGGTTTCAAGAACCAACTGGTTGCGCGCCTCAATTTTGGCGCGCGTCTGTAAATCCAGCCGACAACCGAGGGCCTCCAGGGGGTCCCTGCGCGCAATGGCAGCGCGCTCTGCAGGGTCGCGCAAATCATCCCCCTTGCTGTGCGGTCCCAAGCGTCCGGTTTCAATGACCAGCATGCCGGGCCCCTTGCCATCACGCATCTGCGCAACAACCAATTCCGCTTCGTGCATGAAGTTCGGCGCGGCATCATCCAGCTTCCAGGTGCGCAAACCGAAGGCCGCACCACGGCCAACAATGCTTCCGGCAATGACGTCCCGTGTGTAGGTCGTTTGGGCAATGCCGTTATGTTCCACAACAAAGAGCACCGGGGCATGCCACACGGCGGCAAGGTTCATGCTTTCGTACAACAGGCCTTCGCCAAGCGTGCCGTCCCCCACCATGATGGCAACGACCCCCCGACTTGCGCGGTGCTTGATATCCAGGGCAAAACCACTGCCTATCGCCGTCATTCCGGCCTGCACGCCATTGCTGTGAAAGTTGCGATACGCAATATGCTGGCTGCCACCGTAGCCCCCACAAATACCGTTTTGGCGCCCCATGATCTCAGCCACCAGCCCCACGGGCTGCCCCGAGTAGGTCAGGAAATGGCCATGGTTGCGGTGGTTCGAAAGCACGATGTCATCGGGCTCATCCAGCGCACGCACCACGGCCATCTGGCACAGCTCCTGTCCCAAACAGGTGTGCGTGGTGCCCGACAGCAAGCCGCGACCAAACAGGTCAAGAATCAGCAACTCCACCGAACGGATCAGATGGCCAAAGCCATACACGCTGGCGTCGTCCAAACCAATAACCGGCTTGCCGGCGGTGTCCCGAACATATCCCGGAAGTTCTCCAAAATCTCTGTGCATATCTGAGCCTCTAGTCCCGGGAAAAGTACAGCATGCCGTCGATTAAATGGGATGCGGGCGATTCCATTTTGAGAAATCGCAACCCCCACAAAGTTTGCACAAATAGACTACGTGTGAAGGTGACAACCGTTCCAAAAAGAGGGGCTTGACTGTATGAAGTTAACCGATAAAACACGCGGTCTCGCGGCTTGGGCATGTACGCTCCTGGCGTGCGCTGCGGGCTACGCACAGACGGGCCCCTCGGGTTGCGGGTCGCTGGAGAACAGCTATGGTCCGTTTGACTACCGGGCCGACACCGGCAACAAATTGCGCATTGTTGAGCAGTACCACTTCACGCCCAATATCCAGAGTCTGGTCAGTGGCAACTCGGCCAGCGTGGGGGCTGAGCTGGACTACACCCTCAAAGCATCGCCCAACCACCACCGCGCATTGATGGCCATGATTCGACTGGGGGAGAAGCTGAAATCACCCCAGCCCGTGGGGGCCCAGTACTCCGTGGAGTGCTATTTCGAGCGGGCACTTCGATTCAAACCCGACGACAGCACGGCAAGAATGATTTACGCCACCTTTCTCAGCAGAAATGGACGCCTGGCCGATGCCACGCTTCAGTTGGAGGCCGCAACCAAAACCGCGGGCGACAACCCTTTTACACACTACAACATCGGCCGAATCTATTTCGACATCAAGAACTACGACCGCTCCCTTGAACAGGCCCACAAGGCGTACGGCCTTGGCTTTTCTCAGCCCACCTTGCGCGACCAGCTTAAGAGTGTTGGCCGGTGGACAGAACCGCAGGCAAGCCCCCCACAAGGACCCGAGCAAACCACAAGCGTCGAAAAACCGACTGACTAAATCCGCTTCTCCAACGACCGAATCAGCTCCCTTTGTCCAATATCCGGCGATCCCTCGCCTACACCATCGCCGACAGCTACCTGGCGCTGCCCTTGCAAATTGTGGGCACGATGGTGATCTCACGCCTGCTGACCCCCGTGGAGACCGGGGTCTTTGCCGT
>CAJASG010000706.1 GCA_903944555.1 uncultured beta proteobacterium | reverse complement strand
GGTTTTGGAAGTCTGCGTAGGGGTAGTCGGCGGGCACGTTGACGGTTTTGCTGATGGCTGTGTCAATGAATGGGGCTACCGCTGCCACCATGCCGGAGTGGTCTTGCGCGCTCATTTCCAAAGCGGTGACAAAGGCCGGTGTCAGGGGTGCATCTTTGCCATGCAGGTGGCGGTACAAGCGCCAAGCGTGGTCTTCTACTGCGTATTCCTTGAAGCTGCCGTCAGCCATGCGCTTTTTGCGGGTGTAAGTCCAGCTAAATGCCGGTTCAATGCCGTTGCTGGCGTTGTCTGCAAAGGCGAGGCTGATGGTGCCGGTGGGGGCGATGGACAGCAGGTGCGAGTTGCGCAGGCCGTGGGTACGGATGCTTTCCTTGAGCGCGGCGGGCAGGCGGGAGGCAAAGCTGGTGCCGCTCAGGTACATGTCGGCGTTGAACAGCGGGAACGCGCCGCGTTCCTGGGCCAGTTTCATGGAGGCCTCATAGGCCGTGTCGCGCATCAGGCGCGAAATATGCTCGGCCTTGGCCCGCGCCGGTGCGCTGTTGTAGGGCAGGTTCAGCATGATCAATGCATCACCCAAACCGGTGTAACCCAAGCCGATGCGGCGTTTGCTGCGCGCTTCCTCTTGTTGCTGCGGCAGCGGCCACACCGTGACATCCAGCACGTTGTCCAGCATGCGGGTGGCGACGCGGGCGATTTCGGCAAAGCCGGCATCGTCAAAGCTGGCCTTGGCTGTGAATGGGTTTTTGACAAAACGGGTCAGGTCAATCGAACCCAAGCAGCAGCAGCCGTAAGGCGGCAGCGGCTGTTCGGCACACGGGTTGGTGGCGGCAATGGTTTCGCAATACGACAGGTTGTTGTCGCTGTTCATGTGGTCCAAAAACAGCACACCTGGCTCGGCGTGGTCGTAGGTGGAGCGCATGATCTGGTCCCACAGCTCGCTGGCGGGTACGGTGCGGTAGACCCACAGGCCCGGTTCTGCTTCGCCCGCAATGGCTTCCTTTTGGTAGGCGCCAGCCGCCATCTGGGCCATGCCGGGGCGGGCCCGGTGGACCAACTCGACCATGGCGTTTTCCTGCACCGCTTTCATGAAGACATCGGTAATGCCCAACGAGAGGTTGAAGTTTTTCAGGTCGCCCGAGTCTTTGGCGTGGATGAACTCTTCAATGTCGGGGTGGTCGCAGCGCAACACGCCCATTTGGGCGCCACGGCGTGCACCGGCGGACTCGACCGTTTCGCATGAGCGGTCAAACACGCGCATGTAGCTGACCGGGCCCGAGGCGCTGCTCTGGGTGCTGCCGACCCAGGCGCCGCGTGGGCGGATGCGGGAGAAGTCATAGCCCACACCACCGCCACGGCGCATGGTCTCGGCGGCTTGGGTCAATGCGGTGTAGATGCCGGGGTGGCCATCATCGTCCTGGGCAATCGAGTCGCCCACGGGCTGCACAAAGCAGTTGATCAGCGTGGCGGCCAAGTCGGTTCCGGCGGCCGACTGGATGCGCCCGGCGGGCAAAAAGCCGCCTTGCAATACGTCCAGAAACCGGGCTTCCCACTCTTCACGGGCGGCGGGGGTTTCTTTTGCGGCCAGTGCGCGGGCGACGCGCAGGTTCACGTCCAGAATGGATTTCTCGTCGTCCTTGGCGTACTTTTCCAGCAACACTTCTTCACTGATGGGCTGGGTGGGCATGGTGTTGCTGCGGGCAGCAGCGGGCTGGAGTGTTTTGGACATGGCTGTGTGTTTTTTGATAATTTGAGGCAGAAAGGCATCCTAAGAGCGAGGGTGCGGCAACTGGTTGACGCAGCACAAACCTGCGCTAGTTTGCGAAAATTTTACGGATAGACGATATCTATCGAAGACCGATATGGGGTTAAAAAAAGCGGAGGGAGGGTGACCGGGTAATCGCCGCTGCGACGATATAGGCCACGGTGAGTAAAGCCATCCCAGTATAAATGCGTCTGGCTGATTCCGGCTGGACGGGCCTTAAAGCCATGCTTCCTAAAGCGATGTACAGGAACAAGGCCAGCACTTTGGCGCCAAGCCAAGGCAATTCCCAAGGCGCCTGATCACTCCAGAAGGCCAAAGTGACGGCGGCAGTCAGCAAAACTGTGTCGGTGGCGTGGGGAGCAACACGCAGCCAGCGCCAGCGTCGCCAGTCCACCCCTGTCAGCGCCAAGCCAGCGCGCAGGGCAAACAGCGCAATACTGAGCGCTGCGCAACTGATGTGAAGGGTGCGAACGCCTGTGTAGTCCACACGCTATCCCGGTCTGCCGTCCACACGGGGGCGGCCAAACCAGCTCCCGTAGCGCAAGGCCCAGCCGCAACATGCCAGCGTCCATACGGCGATGGCGCCCAGCAAAGGTAGCGGCCCGGAGGCGGGCCACAAGGCCGAAATGACCCGTAACACCACCGCCAACTGCAGTACCCAGTACAAGGCCCACGCGGTGTTGTCGGCCGCCAGAGGCCGCCCACTGTGGCCACTGCTGACGCGGGTGGCCATGGCAAACATAGTGGCGCCCAGGTAGCCCATGGTCATGGCGTGCATGGGGGCCAGACCCAACGAGATCTGGTCCTGGCTCAAGGCCATCAGGGTGTGGGACAGCGCCTGGAGTGCCAGTGCGATACCCAGCCACAGAAATCCGCCGTGCAGCATGGCGAGCAGGCGAATTTTCAGGCTCTGCACCAGGCCCCAGCGGATGGCCAACCACAGCATCAGCCCTGCCGCGGGCGCCTCAACGGCCACTTGTAGCCAGCGCAAACCGCCGGGGCTGGGCCACAGCCAGATATCCAGGCAGGCAGCAGCGCCTTCAAACCACAGCACGCCCACCATGCTCCACAGCAGCCACATCGGCCGCCACGCATCCAGCAGCGGCAGGGCGCTGGCACTGAAAAATGGAATCATGCGGTGCGACACGGCGGCGAATACGGTGGCTAGAAAAATCCACAAAGCACCTTGGGTTGCTGCGCGGATCAAGCTCTCCTGGCCCGTGAGCAGACCGACCACGACGGCCCACATGGCCAATGCCCCGAACCCGCTGGCGAACACCACCACCGTGGCATGGACTTTGTCGTCGGCCCGGCTGGCGCGCCACAGCCGGGTGAATTTCCATACCAAACCGGTCCAGGCGGTGGCAACGATCGCCATGGCCGCCCCTGCCAACAAGGTGGACAGGTGAAACCCGACCAGACACATACCCCATCCCACCAGGTAGGCCAGCACAAAGGGCAGCAAACTGCGCGCAGGAACCTCGGGCATGCCAAGCCATTTGGGGCCGGCGGTGAACAGGAAGCCGGCAAAAAACAGGGGCATGAATCCCAGTGACATCAAAAGCGCGTGTGCGGTGGATGGGGCGACAACCCAGGGGATGCTCAGTCCGAGGGCTCCGGCATACAGCACCGCGCACCACCAGAGGGCGCTGGCCGACAGCATCACCGCCCCGCCAAAAAATCCCAACCGATGGGGCGCCGCCAGGAGCCAGTGGGGCCGCCATGCGCTTTCGACAGGGGATGGCGGTGCTGGTTTTGGTGCGCGTTGCGCTGCTTTCAGTCCGCCTTGTACGGGTTGCGGATTCAGGGGTTTAAGTGCCATGGACGCAGATTATGCGGAGATTTTTGGCGGCGAAAAGTCAGGAATCAGGGAGAGGTTGGCATGGTCTTGATGTGGGATAACTTCAAGCAGAAGAATCACCCCGTTGGGTGGCAACTTTGAGCCAGACGCTTGTTTTTGTAAGAAAATTGTCGCCATGAACATTTCCAATTTTGATGACTTGTTGCAGGCGGCAAGGCAACAAGCCGAGCCCCAGCGTCTGCTTTTTGTGTTTGTCAGCGCCGATCTGCCAAGTGACAGCACCGCCGCCCAGCGCGCGCGTTTCCAGGCGGGTGAGGGCGGTGCACTGGTACCCATGATGTGCGTGGACAAAACGCCGGACGAATTGCAAAATTTTGCCGATTTGGTGCAGGAGTCCAGCCAGTTTGGCAAAGAGTGGGTCATCGTGTTTGCCGCTGCTTTGTCCGGCATTGCAGGCGTTGCCCCCACCAGCGATACGGCTGAAAAGGCGCTGGAGCGGATGGTTGAATCCATCAAGGCAGGCACGCTGAGCACCTTTATTCCGTTTGACCGCAATGGTCAGACGGTCATGCTGGGGCAATAAATGAGGGCGCTCTTCATTCTTCTGGTGTTGTTGGGGTTGAGCCAGGCGGCACTGACCCAGAATCTGGAGCGCGGCAAGGAAATCAATGGCACCTGCGCCGGATGCCATGGTGAGTTTGGCCAAGGTGGCAAGCGTGGCGAGTACCCCCGCATTGCGGGGCAGCGCCAAGCCCACATCATCGACCAGTTGCTGGCGTTTCGAAAACGCACCCGCTTGAACCTGCCCATGTTCCCCTATACGCAGGAACGTGAGCTGTCCGACGCCGATATTCAGGATGTCTCGGCCTACCTTGCGGCGGTCGAGCTGCCCACGCAGTGGCCGGAGTTCAAAGACAGCGACGATGCCTTGACCCGGCTGACGGCGGTGGAAAAAGTCATGATCATCCCGCGCGCACCCGGCAATCTGGACAACGGTCGTGCGATCTACCAAAAAGAATGTGTGACCTGCCATGCCCGCGACGGCATGGGGCGTGGCAAGTTCCCCAGGCTGGTGGGCCAGTACACCAGTTACCTCAGAAAACAGATGGATGCGTTCGTCAAGGGCGAGCGCTCGCACGACGACGATGAAGCCCTGGGCATTCTGAGCCAGCTGAAAGAGCAGGACCTGCAGGATGTACTGGCCTACCTGACGTCGATCCAGGCTGTGCAACCCTGATTGTTTCTTTTTTGTATCATTTAGGGCTCTAGCCCCCGTGGAATATGCGCAAGCAGCTATTATTTTTATAGCGTGATTGCGTGCCCACATTCTTCAAGGAGAACCCGTTTGAAAAACAATTTTTGGACATGGATGACCCCCGTCGGGTTGGCGCTCTGTTTGGCGCTGCAGGTGAGCTTGGCCGGGGCCCAGCCCGCCGTGCAGGGCATGAACGAGTTGCCCATTCATGACGCAGCGCGCATGGGCACACAGGTGGAGATTGAGAAACTGCTGAAAGCCTCGGCGGAAAATCGGGATGCCCGCACCCCATTGGGAGCTACGCCCTTGCATTACGCCGCCATGAACCAGGACATGGGGCCGCTCAAGGCCTTGCTCGCAGCGGGTGCCAACCCAAACGCGCGCGATAGCGAAGGGCGCACGCCGCTGCATATGGCGGTTTTTGCCACCCGTACCGCCCATGTCATGCCACTGTTGCAGGCGGGGGCGGACCCCCAGTTGAAAACTGAAGCAGGGCGCGATGTGCTCAGCCTGGCCCGCAAGGTACGGGCGGATGAAGCAGCGGGTGAGATATCGCTTTGGATTCTCAAGGGCTGCAAGCCGGGGCGGGCCTGCTGATGCGCCGCGCGTCCGTGCTGCCCGCAGCGCTG
>CAJASG010000705.1 GCA_903944555.1 uncultured beta proteobacterium | reverse complement strand
TGGGGAATGCGCTCACATTTGTTCAATCGTCCCCCGCTTAGTGCCTCAAGCCCACGCATGACCCCTTGGACATGCGGGGCTAAGTGCATGTCTAGAGCGCGCAAACTTTCCCGCCTTTGATGGCTCGGCGGCTACATCTTCATAGTCGCCTCCGCGTCCCTCATCCAGCTTGAAAGCAGCCACCACTTGCACCAGATCCTGCGCTTGGGTATTGAGGCTTGCGCAGGCTGCGGCCATTTGCTCTACCAGCGCAGCGTTTTGTTGGGTGGTTTTGTCCATCAGGTTTACTGCCTCGCCCACTTCGGCCACACCCAATGATTGCTCAGTGCTGGACGCGTTGATCTGGCCCATGGTGTCGGTCACAGAACAGATGGAGTCCACCACCTCTGCCATGGTTGATCCGGCCATGTCCACCAGCGTGGTGCCATGTTTCACACGTTCCACACTCGCGTTGATAAGAGCCTTAATTTCTTTGGCTGCACCGGCACTGCGCCCGGCCAGCGTGCGTACTTCGACAGCCACCACTGCAAATCCCCGCCCCTGTTCGCCAGCGCGTGCTGCTTCAACGGCTGCGTTCAGCGCCAGTATGTTGGTTTGAAAGGCAATGCCGTCGATCACGCCGATGATGTCTGAAATGCGGCGCGAACTCTCGTTAATGCCCTTCATGGTTTCCACCACCTGCCCGACCACCTCACCGCCATGCGCTGCCACCGACGATGCTCTCAGCGCCAATTCATTGGCATGGTGCGCGTTATTGGTGTTCTGTCGCACGGTGGTACCCAAACCTTCCATGGACGCGGCGGTTTCTTCCAGCGCACCGGCCTGTTGCTCGATGCGGCTGCTCAAGTCCTGGCTGCCTGCAGCAATCTCATGGGTGGCCGTGGCAATACCATTTGCTGAACTTCGTACCGCCTGTACCAGCGTTCGCAACGATACCTGCATTTGCAGCACCATCCCCATGAGGCTGGCGGCCTCACCCAGATTGGTAACGGGCGACATCAGGTTGCCGCGCGCAACCTGCGCGAGCGCTTCGCGGGCGTCCTCAGGGTCTCCCCCCAGCTCCTTGCGCACAGTTGCCTGCAGCATCAGATTAAGCCCGAAAGCTACTAGTGTTGCGAGCAGGGCGATGCCGATGGACAAGCGGGTAGCCAGTAGTGGGGTCCCCTCGTTTTCAGTGCAATAAGTGACGGTACGCAAAGCTAGCACTGGCGCGGGGGTGTTGTGGGTAGATCGTTGATTTCATTGACTTTCCTGTTCACTTTGTAAACGGGTATGGTGGCCTCCCACTTTTGAGGTTCACGATGCAGGGTTGGCACACAACGTTTTTGGGGATGCGTGAGCTCCCCCGCGATATCAGCGACTTCGAGATGAAGGCGTTTTTCACCTTCGATGGTGCCGAGCGCGACGCAATCAATGCCCGCCGAGGTGATTCCCACAAGCTTGGTCTGGCGCTCCATATTGGTTTCCTGCGAATGAGTGGGCGTTTGCTCGGTGCCTTTCGGGTAATTCCAGTAGCCTTGTGGCGCCACCTTGGCAACGAGCTTGGCATTGCAGCACCAGAAGTCGCCTCGCTGAGAGCCATGTATGAACGCGGGCGCA
>CAJASG010000704.1 GCA_903944555.1 uncultured beta proteobacterium | reverse complement strand
TCTGTGTCTTTCAGGGGGCTTTGGCGTTGGGGCAGTGCTTGCCATTGGGCAATCCATGCGGCCAGCGCATCCCTGATATTGTCGCGGCTTGCGAGTGGGTCCAGATTCAGGACCTTGGCGGATGATTTCAAGGCCGCCAGGGCGGCCGACGGGGTGGCGCAGTCCAGCGCCGCCGCCCCGTTTTGCTTGGACAGTTTTTCACCATTGGGCCCCAGTACCAGGGGGGTGTGCAGATAGCTGGGTGTGGGCAAATGCAGCTGGCGCTGCAGCAGGATTTGTCGGGCCGTGTTGTCGGCCAGATCTTCACCCCGCACCACATGGGTGATGCCCTGCGCGGCGTCGTCCACCACCACCGCCAGTTGGTAGGCATAGCAGCCATCGGCGCGTTTGAGGACAAAGTCGCCCACCTCTGATGCCACATTTTGCTGTTGCGGCCCCAGGCGGCGGTCGTGCCAATGCACACTGGTGCCGGCGTCGGGTGCGGCAATTGCTATTAAATTAGTAGCTGCTTGCGCATATTCCACGGGGGCTGGAGGCTGATTTGATGCATAAATATCGGTACGCAGCCGCCACGCACGTCCGCTGCGGCCGTGCAGACCGCTGCGGCAGGTTCCGGGGTAGACCAGCTCAGCATTGCGTGCGCGTGAAGCGCCGCTGTGTTGCAGGGCCATTTCTATGTCTTTTCGGGAGCAAGCGCAGGGATAGGCCAGGCCCTGAGTGGCCAGAACGTCCAGCGACCATTGGTACAGCGCGCTGCGCTGCGATTGCCACACTGGCGGCTCGTCCGGGTGCAGGCCGCAGTCGGTGAGTTGTTGAAGGATGGTGCGGTCAGCGCCAGCAATGCAGCGCGGGGTGTCGACATCCTCAATGCGGACCAACCATTGGCCGCCATGCGCTCGTGCATCCAGCCAGCTGGCCAAGGCTGCTACCAGTGAGCCTGCGTGTAGCGCACCGGTCGGGGAGGGGGCAAACCTCCCCTTGTATCGGACTCCCGGACTCACGCCATCGAAAGTGCCAGCTCCAGGCCGGACACAAATGCATCTTCCACCCGGTGGCCAATGCACCAGTCGCCACACAGGCCAATGCCTGCCTTGGCGTCCCACAGGTGCGACTTGCCCAAGGGTGTGTTGGTCTTGGCATACATCCAGCGGTGGGCTTCAATGTGCGCGGGCTCAGCACGGATGCCGGTGACTTCCGAAAAAGCCTTGAGTAGCTTGGCTTGCACGCGGGCTTCTCCGTCCTGCAAGTGCTCTGCAGACCATGCGGCACTGGCCTGCACGGTCCAGCGCTCGACGATCTTGCGACCGGGCTTGCTGGATTCACGGGCCAGCCAGGCAATGCGGTGGTGGGTGCTGCGCGCGGCGTTCCACTGGGGGCCCAGTGTGGTCAGGCCCGGCTGCACGGCTTGGGGGAAGGCCAGCATCAAAGTCCAGCAGGGATCGACCGTGACTTTGTCGATTTTCTTCAGCAGGGCGCTGGATTTGGGTGCCGTTTTCAGCAAGGCTTGGGCTTGGGGTGAGGGCACGGCCAGCACCACCGCGTCAAAGCCGGAGAACACGTGGGTGCTGTCGTCCACCCCGGCAGTGCGCAGCTGCCATTGTGCTTTGTTCAGGCTGTCGGTTTCGATGTGGGTGACCCGTGTTTGTAGTTCCACTTGCATGGCGTCTACCAAGGGCTTGGCCCAGCGGCGCACCAGCGCGTTCATACCTGGGGCTCCCACCCAGTGCGATTCACGGGGTGGCAGGCCGGCGGCGGCCACGCGGCCACGCTCGTCAAGTACTTGCACCGTGTTGGCACTCCAGGCCTTGCACACGCCGGGGGTGGTTTGCAATGCTTGGGTGAAGCGCGGATCGCGTACCGTGAAGTATTGCGCGCCATGGTCAAACGTGCCAAAAGGGCTGCTGCGGGTCGCCATGCGTCCGCCGACGTTGTGGCTCTTTTCAAACACGGTCACACGGTGGCCCGCTTGCACCAGCGTGCGGGCGCAGGTGATAGCGGCGATGCCGGCACCCACTATGGCGATGTGTTTGGAAGTAGTCATGTGTGTTGGCTCCAAAAGTTATTGTTGGTAACGCTTTATACACTTTGCTGCCGCACGTGTTCTTACACGGGCATGACGTGCGGTTCTTACGGCCCTCTGTGCTGCTCCAAAAGGGCTGCCCGTGTGGTGGCGCTTTCCAGCTGCTCCAGCCACCACTGCAGCGCGCGGCCTTGCCCCGTGGCCTTGGTCGCGCGCCAGGCATAGCCGATGGCCACCTGGCGTTGCGGACGTTCCGTTTTTTTCACCACCAAGCGGCCGGTTTCGATGTACGCATCCGCCATGCAACGCGGCAGGTTTCCTCCACCCAGACCGCGCAACTGGACATCCAGCTTGGCCTGCATGCTGGCGACGGTGAACACATCTTGTCCCCCCAGTAAACCAAAGGTCAGGCCGCCACCGCGTTGCACCGAGTCGGCTACGGCCACCGCGCGGTGCTTCAAAATGGTCTCGTCGCTCAAGGGTTCGGGCGCGTTGGCCAGCGGGTGGTGGGGTGCAACTGCGTAAACAAAGGTCACGCTGCCCAGTGGGCGGCTGTGGACACCGGTGGCGTTGGCCGCATCCGGGCCGACGCCAATCGCCAGGTCCGCTTGGCCCGAGGTGAGTGCCTCCAGTGTGCCGGACAAGGTTTCATCCCGCAGGCGGATGCGGGTGGGTGGCGCCATGCTAAAAAAGCTTTCGCACAATTCCATGATGGTCGCCTTGGAAATAATGGTGTCCACCGCGATGGTGAGCTGCGATTCCCAACCGGTGGCCACGCGTTTGACACGGTTGGCCACCGCGTCAATTTCTGCCAGCAGCCGTGCGCCTTCGCGCAGTAACTCTGCACCAGCCTCGGTCAGTTTTGCCTGGCGCGAGCTGCGGTCGTACAGTAGCACGTCCAACGCATCCTCAATCTGGCGCACCCGGTAGGTCAGCGTGCTGGGCACCAATCCCAAGACTCGCGCTGCGGCGGCGAAGCTGCCCGCTGCCTCAATGGCTTGCAGCATGGAGAGGGCATCGGGGGTTAGAAAATCGCGTGGATTTTGCATGAATGATCTATTTTTATTGAAATAAATTGAATGATGCCATCAAACACGGTGGATGGTAAAGGGCCTTGCGAGGCCTAAAGTTCAGGGTATTCAAGGAACCCCACCATGTTGACTTTACGTAAATCCAATGACCGCGGCTATGCCGACCATGGCTGGCTCAAGTCGCACCACAGCTTTTCATTTGCCGGTTACCACGATCCCAAGCATATGGGCTGGGGTAATTTGCGGGTGATCAACGAAGACCGCATTGCCCCGGGCACCGGCTTTGGAACCCACGGCCACCGTGACATGGAAATCATCAGCTACGTCATCAGCGGCGAGCTGGCCCACAAGGACAGCATGGGCAACGTCAAAGGTATTCCGCCTGGCGATGTGCAGCGCATGAGCGCGGGCACCGGCGTGCAGCACAGCGAGTTCAACCACGCACCTGACGCCACCACGCATATTTTCCAAATTTGGATCGAGCCCAATGTGACAGGCATCTCCCCCGGCTACGAACAAAAGACGTTTGCTGCGGCTGAGAAGCAGGGCGTGCTGCGCTTGGTGGCTTCCCCCGATGGCGCGCAAGGCTCGGTCTTGATCCATGCCGATGCCCGCATGTACAGCGGCTTGCTGGATGGTGCGCAGACCGCCCAGTTGGCACTGGAACCCAGCCGCAAGAGCTACGTGCATTTGGTACGTGGCGAGCTCGAAGTCAATGGCGTGCGCCTCACCACCGGTGATGCAGCGCTGCTGGAAGGCGAAAGCCTGCTGACCCTGGCCCGCGGACAAGACGCCGAAGTACTGGTGTTTGACCTGCAAGCCTGAAATATTTTCGTTCCCCAATTCTTTAACCACCCCAAGGAGCCTCACATGGCAAAAGTAGCAGTCGTATTTCATTCTGGTTATGGCCACACCCTGCGCATGGCGCAATCCGTGGCGGAGGGCGCTGGCGCCGAGTTGGTGCCGATCGACGCCGAAGGCAACGTGACCGATGCAGGTTGGGAAACACTCAACGCTGCTGACGCCATCATCATGGGCTCGCCCACCTACATGGGCAGCGTGAGCTGGCAGTTCAAGAAGTTTGCTGATGCTTCCAGCAAGCAATGGTTCGGTCAGGCTTGGAAAGACAAAGTGTTCGCCGGCTTTACCAACAGCGCCACCATGAACGGCGACAAGTTGTCCACACTGCACTACCTGTTCACACTGGCAATGCAGCATGGCGCTATTTGGGTCGGCACCGGCATGATGCCTAGCAACGCCAAAGCTGCACAGCGCAACGACATCAACTACGTGGGTTCGTCTGCCGGAGCCATGGCGCAATCCCCTTCTGACTCCAGCCCTGCAGAAATGCCCCAGGGTGACCTGGACACCGCCAAGCTGTTTGGCAAGCGTGTTGCAGAAGTCGCGACCAAGTTCCGAGGCTAATTTTCAGTGGCGCTACTCAACGCGTCCAATGGCGTAGTTGGCTAGCGCCTGATCGGCTTGCTCTGAGTGTGGGCGCCCCTTGGTCTTGGTTTTATAGGCCTCGGAGGCTTCCTTGCCGCACCAGGGCAGGATGATGCTGGGTTTAGACGGGTGCTCAGGCAAGTAGGCCGTCAGGTCATAGACCTGGGTGTCGATCACCATCCAGCAGTCTTCACTGCGGGCATGGCGTGCAACTTCCGCCATGGTCACAAGCTTGTCAGCTTTGGCTGCGGGCCTTTCATTACGCATAGGCTCCCCGTTGTTACCCGTGGTCAGCGCGAGCACCAGTACGACGAGCCAAAACACGGCTGTGCTGAAGAAAACAAGGCGGCGCATCATCGGAAATCAAACCGTTCAAAGTGAATGCGCTCAAGGCCCACACCCCGTTCGCGCAGCACCGCCACGGCGGCATTCACCAAGCCATTCGGGCCGCAAAGGTAGCACTCGGGCTTCAGTAGTTCATTCGCAACGGGAAGCAGGGCCTGCAAATCAGGCAGGCAATTGGCGCAGTCAACCATCACCAGATGGAGTAGGGGTTGGTGCTTGGCGAGAGCACTAAGTTCATCAGAATAGGCCGCATCCGATTCGTTGCGATGCAGGTACAGGAGGTGAACCCGCTGGGCCAATGGGCCACTGCGCAGCACCGCAAGAAACGGGGTGATACCAATGCCTCCGGCCACCCACAGGCAGGGACCGGCTGGCAGTGATTCCAGAAAAGTGCCAAATGGCCCTTGAACACGGGCCGACACGCCCGACTCGATCAATTGCAGGTGTCGGGTGCAATCGCCCAAGGCCTTGATGCCCAGGGACAGTGCGCCATTGGAATGGATGGCGCTGATGGTGTAGGGGTGGTACTCACCGCAGCCCTGGAAGTGAGGACCACGAAAGAACGCGACCAAAACGAATTGACCTGGTTGCCCGATCACGGGTTTCGCCAGCGGGAGCAGGGATACCTCCACCATGTCTGGACCCAGGCGCTGCGTGTGGGAGACTGCATAGGGTTTGGCTGCCCATCCATAATCGGCCCGCAAAATCCGCCATAACAAAAGCGAAATGGCCAACAGGGGTGCCCAAATCAGGGGCCAGTCCAAGCCCAATACAACCAGATGCGCGCCGCCAAAAACGACGGAAATCGTCAACAAATGGTGCAGCTTGCGCCAGGCAGCATAGGGAACGCGGGGAAGCATCGACACTACAAGCCCCGCCATCATGCATAACAGCGACGCCCACCCCAGCCAGACCGGCCAATCTTCCTGCCAGGGTGAAATAGCGCTCCAGGCAAGCGTTGCAGACTCCCCCCATTCATCTGCGGCCAAGGCCAATGGATGTACCAGCAGGGCAAGGTAAGCCCCAACCCCGAAGCGGTGGTGCCACAGGTACATTGGCTCCAAGCCCCCTAGCCAAGCCGCCAGCCACGGCTCCCGAATCATGAGGAAAAGGCTGCTCAGAAGCAGGCCGCAGCCAATCCAGCCGGTAACGATGGACGCACTTCGCCAGGAGGAAATATCTTGCGGGAAAGTCCACCACACCAGCGTTCCCACCAGGGTTGCTGCAATCAGGTGGATTCGGTATTGAGGCGACACGAGATGGGGGTGCATTGGTATTCAACCCTTGCCTCTAGGGCTTCACGCTGCGGGGGCGCAGGTGTTCGCAAATATCGCGACCATCCTTTCGCAGCGATGCGCCTTGCGTCTCGGCGCGCGCCTGCATCAACTGGTGGTGCTCGATTTGATAGGCTCGGCACGATTCGTAGGTCTTGAAGCTGCGAATTTTGGATTGGTGTTCCAAGCGCTCTTTGTGGGACATGAACTGCCAGCCGCGGGTGTTACTTTCACTGGCACGCAGGGGGCCGCGTGCGTGGGCTGCACTGACCATGGACAGCAACAGTCCAATAAGTGCTAACCCTCCAAGCGTCTTCTTCATTTCGTCCTCCCGTTCATCGGTGGAACTCGACTGGCCACATTAATTGCACCTGAAAGCAAGCCCCACGTGGCCCATTATCAGTTGGCAAGCCCACCCTCAGTACAGCCGGCGCACCGCTCCGCGGTAAGCATGCCAGCTGGCATGCCCCAGCAGCGGGCCAACCACCACCAATCCCACAGCCATTGGCAAAAGCACTGACACCCCCAGCAGTAGAGCAATCAGCGATGCCCACAGCAGCATGACCGCAGTGTTTTTACCCATTACTTGCATGCTGGTGATGCCTGCAGTAATGGCATCCGTATCGCGGTCCAGAATCATCGGAACCGAAACTACGGCGAGGCCAAATACAAGCGCGGAAAACGCAATCCCAACGACAGCGTAGGCGACCAAAAACTCCCAGTTATCGGCATTGAATGCAGCCTCCATCACATCGAAGTCGGAAGGCATGATGGTGTCGAAAAACAACGCAGTCACGACCAACGACGCCCGTCCCCACAGCAACGCCAGTACCAGCAGCACTCCGGCCAGCATTCCCATGCTGCGAAGATGTTGTTTCCAGCAGGTCTGTGAGCCCATGAAATCGGACGCCAAACCCCGTTCACGGCGACGGCTTGAGTCGTAGAGCCCCATCGCCACAAAGGGCCCGAGCAGCAGGCAGGCTGAGACTGCCATCATGGCGTATTCAGGTTCGAACTGAAACACTGCGTCCAGTACAAGTGCCATGCACCAAAAAGGCGAGCCATAAAAAAGACTGGTGAGCGGGTGTGCCGTGAGGTCGCGCCACCCCAGTCTCAGCCACGTAAAAGGCGAACTCCATGGCAACAAGACGATCTCCTTGTTTACCGCCGCTGGCGTGGGGGCTAGGTAGGGCTGGTAGGTTTCTTCGAGTACGGTG
>CAJASG010000703.1 GCA_903944555.1 uncultured beta proteobacterium | reverse complement strand
TGGCTGACAACGTCAATATTTCTGCCGCAACGGTGGAGACGAGTTCTATTCCCAAAGCTGGGCATTACACCGGCATGATTCCGCTCGACGAGAATGCCGCTTGGGAAAAGAATGCGGCGTCTCTCAAACAGTTACACAGCTTGCGCGATCGCATTCGCGCGCTGGAAGATCAATTAAAAGTATTGGAAAAATCATGATGGACATCCACGCAATCCTCAAACAACTGCCGCACCGCTACCCGTTCCTTCTGGTGGACCGGGTTCTGGAGCTGGAAAAAGGCAAGACCATCAAGGCGCTGAAAAATGTCACCATTAACGAGCCATTTTTTGAAGGCCATTTCCCGCACCGCCCCGTGATGCCGGGTGTATTGATGCTGGAGGCACTGGCACAGGCGGCCGCTTTGCTGGCGTTTGATGCGTTGGACACCTCGCCCAACGAACAGATGGTTTACTACTTTGCGGGTATTGACGGTGCACGCTTCAAACGTCCCGTCGAGCCCGGCGATCAGCTGATTCTGGAAGTGGAACTGCTGCGCATGAAGGCCGGTATTTTCAAGTTCAAGACCCGTGCTACTGTGGACGGCGAACTGGCCGTAGAAGCTGAGTTGACCTGCGCTATGCGCGCAATCAAGTAAGGTCGACCTGTGACTGCGATTCACGCCACCGCCATTGTCGACCCTGGGGCCGAACTCGACAGTTCGGTCACCGTGGGCCCCTATACGATCATCGGACCGCACGTCAAAGTCGGAGCGGGCACCACCATCGGGCCGCATTGCGTGATTGAGGGGCACACCACGATCGGGCAGGACAACCGCATTTTCCAGTTCAACTCGCTGGGGGCTATTCCGCAAGACAAGAAATATGCGAGTGAACCCTGTGAGTTGATCATTGGCGACCGCAACAACATCCGCGAGTTTTGCACCTTCAACATTGGCTCGCCCGGTGACACCGGCATCACCCGCGTGGGCGATGACAACTGGCTGATGGCCTATGTGCACCTGGCGCACGATTGCGAAGTGGGCAACAACACTATTTTTGCCAATAACTCCCAGTTGGCAGGCCATGTGCATGTGGGCGACTGGGCCATTTTGGGCGGCTTCACGGTGGTGCACCAGTTTGTCAAAATCGGTGCGCACAGTATGACGGCCATGTGCACACTGCTGTTTGCCGATCTACCCCCGTTTGTCATGTGCCAAGGCCAGCCTGCGCAAGCACGCTCCATGAACTATGAGGGTCTGCGACGCCGTGGGTTCTCTCCTGAGCGCGTGTCCGCCGTTAAAGCCATGCACAAAGCCCTGTACCGGGATGACCTCACGCTGGATGCCGCGCGGTCCCGCATTGCAGAACTGGAACAAAGTGTTCCTGCGTCGGCACCGGACGTGCAGATGATGCTGACTTTCCTGGAAAAAACGTCGCCGCAACGCGGCATCGTGCGTTAAAAGCATGGGCTTTCGCGTAGGAATGGTCGCCGGTGAGGCGTCGGGCGACCTGCTCGCAGGCTTGCTGCTGGACGGCATGAAAACGCAATGGCCCGCCATGACGTCCACCGGCATTGGTGGTCCCCAAATGGCGCGTCGTGGCTTCCAAGCCTGGTGGCCGCACGACAAACTGTCGGTGCATGGCTACGGCTGGGAAGTGCTGCGACGCTACCGCGAGATCATCGGCATTCGCAGCCAGCTCAAACAGCGCCTGCTGGCCGACAAACCCGACGTCTTCATCGGTGTCGATGCGCCGGATTTCAACCTAGACCTCGAAGCCGAATTGAGGGCGCAAGGCATCAAGACCGTGCATTTTGTGTCGCCCTCGGTGTGGGCTTGGCGGGCGCACCGGGTGAAGAAAATCTATGCCAGCGTGGACCACGTCTTGTGTATCTTCCCGTTTGAGCCCGCTTTGCTGGCGCAGCACGGCATTGCGGCCACCTACGTCGGCCATCCGCTGGCGAATATGATCCCCATGGTGCCGGACCGGACCCGTGCACGCGCCCAGTTGGGGCTGAGTCCTAAAGACGTGGTGGTGGCCATCCTGCCTGGCAGCCGTGAGTCCGAGGTAGCGCACCTGGCTTTGAGGTTCTTTGAGGCTGCAGCCCTTATAAGACGTGCGCAGCCAGCTATCAAATTCATAGTGCCTGCGGTGCCTTCCCTGAAGATGCGCATTGAAGCCGCCTCCCGCGCCTGTGGCATGCACGCGCACCTGCAGATTGTGGAGGGCCAGTCCCACACCGTGCTGGCGGCCTGCGATGTCACCCTCATTGCCAGCGGCACCGCCACACTGGAGGCGGCCCTGTTCAAGCGCCCCATGGTCATTGCCTACCGCATGGGTTGGCTGTCGTGGCAGATCATGCGGCGCAAAAAGCTGCAACCCTGGGTCGGTTTGCCCAATATCTTGTGCCGTGACTTTGTCGTGCCCGAGCTGCTGCAAGACGCCGCCACGGCGCAAGCTCTAGCTGATGCTGTGCTGGTGTGGGTGTCGGCCTTGAAAACCGAACCTGCGAAAATCGCCCACCTGCAACAAACCTTCACCGCCCTGCACCACGAGCTGCAGCGTGACACCCCCCAACTCGCCGCCCATGCCATCCAGCAAGTCCTCCAAAGTTAACGTGTCAAAGGCCCAAAGTGCCAAAAGCGCGAAAAAGACCCCCGTGGCTCAGCAGGTTGCCTTTGTGTGGGACCTTCCCGGTCTGATTGCCGGGGTGGACGAGGCCGGTCGCGGCCCCCTGGCCGGCCCCGTGGTGGCAGCGGCCGTCATTTTGGACGACCTCAACCCTATCAAAGGCCTTGCGGATTCCAAAAAACTGTCCGCCGCCCGCCGCGAAAAGCTCTTCGATGAAATTCGCGCCAAGGCCCTGTGCTGCTCTATTGCCCAGGCCAGCGTAGAAGAGATCGAGCACCTCAACATCCTGCAAGCCACCCTATTGGCCATGCGGCGCGCCGTGGAAGGCCTGCGCCTCAAACCCACCAAAGTGCTGGTCGACGGCAACCGCCTTCCCGTGCTGGACGTGCTGGCCGAAGCCATTGTCCAGGGCGACGCGCTGGTGCCCGCCATCTCGGCTGCCTCTATTCTGGCCAAAGTCACCCGCGACCGCTGGTGTGCCGAGTACGACTTACAGTTCCCACAATACGGTTTCGCCAAGCACAAAGGCTACGGCACTGCCGAGCACATGGCCGCGCTCAAGGCCCATGGTGCGTGCCCCGAACATCGCAAAACCTTTCGCCCGGTGGCGGATGTACTGTGATGAGTGCAGCACCCCCCCAGCACATCAGTTCGCGCGACAACGCTTTTTTGAAAGACCTGCGCCGTTTGGCGCAAGACAACACCGCCTACCGAAAACAAGGCCGCTTTTGGGCGGAGGGCGACCACCTGTGCCGCGCCGCCCTGGTGCGCGGTGTGCAGCCCGCCGTGGCCGTGTTTTCAGAGTCTTTTTGGCCTCTAGCCCCCGTGGAATGTGCGCAAGCAGCTATCAAAAACATAGTTATAGCTGACGCCTTGTTCGCCGATATCAGCGGCCTGGAGTCGCCCGCAGGCATGGGGTTTGTGCTGGACCTGCCCGCAGCGGCACCCGTGCAGCCCCACATGGCCTCCGTCATTCTGGACCGGGTGCAAGACGCGGGCAATGTTGGCTCCATCCTGCGCAGTGCTGGGGCCTTTGGCTTCAAGCAGATCATTGCCCTCAAAGGCACCGCTGCGCTGTGGAGTCCCAAGGTCTTGCGCGCCGGCATGGGGGCGCACTTTGGGCTGACGCTGATTGAAGGTGTGGAGTTGGACGCGCTGGATACGCTGCAAGTGCCCCTCGTGGTCACCAGTTCGCACCAGGGCGAACTCATCCAGAACATGAAAGTGCCCCAACCCTGTGCCTGGGCCATGGGCCACGAAGGGCAGGGCGTGTGCGCGGAGCTTATGCAACGTGCCAGCCACTTCGCTCGCATCTGCCAGCCGGGTGGGGAAGAGTCGCTCAACGTGGCTGCGGCTGCGGCCATTTGCTTGCACGCCAGCAGTCTTTAGGTTCCCCGTATCGCCGCCAATTTGGGCAATTGGCCTAGGTCAAGCCAGTCTTCGGCCGGGACCCTCGGTTATAATGGGAGGCTTCACCGCATCCTGTACGCCTAGAG
>CAJASG010000702.1 GCA_903944555.1 uncultured beta proteobacterium | reverse complement strand
CGCCAATGCGACCACCATCTTGGCGATCGCCGCGTCGTTGGCATCGGTCAGGATATTGCGGACAAATCCCTGGTCGAGTTTGAGTTGGTCCAGTGGCAGGCGTTTCAGGTAGGACAGAGAGGAGTAGCCGGTGCCAAAGTCGTCCAGCGAGAAGCCTACGCCACGGGCTTTCAGGGTGGTCATTTTTGCAATGATGTCTTCCACGTCGGACACCAGCAGGCTTTCGGTCAGCTCCAGCTTCAGGCGTTTGGGGTTGGCGCCGGTGCGTTCCAGGGTGCCCAGCACCTGCACCACGAAATCCTGGTGGTGAAACTGTCTGGCGCTCACATTGACGGCCAAGGTGAGTTCGGCCGTGGACGCTTGTGTGGCCCAGCGCGCCAGTTGGGTGCAGGCCGCGTCCAGCACCCACTGGCCCAGCGGCAAAATCAGCCCGGTCTCTTCTGCCAGTGGGATGAATTCGACTGGGGGCACATTGCCCCGCACGGGGTGCGTCCAGCGCACCAGTGCCTCCGCACCCGTCAGGCGCCCGTCGCCCACCACTTGTGCCTGGTAGTGCAAGGCGAACTGGCCCAGGGCCAGTGCTTCGCGCAAATCGGTTTCCAGCATGGCGTGGGCAGTCACCACGGCTTGCATTTGCGGGTCAAAAAATCGCACCATGTTGCGCCCGGACGCCTTGGCCTGGTACATGGCCAGTTCTGCCCGCTTGATGGGGGCGTCCACCGCATCGACTTGCCCGCCGCCAAACAACGCCACACCGATACTGGTGGAGCCCATGGGGTTGCCGTCCCCGATGGCGTAGCTTTGGTTGAGTGCCTGTCGAATCTTCTCCGCCACGGCTTCGGCTTGGCTGGCGGCTTCGACGGTGTATTCACTCAGGTCTTCCAGCATCACCACAAACTCGTCACCCCCCAGGCGGGCGACGGTATCGCCATCGCGCACGCTGTGGCTCAAACGCATGGCCACTTGCTCCAGCATCTGGTCGCCAAGCGCGTGCCCGAGTGTGTCGTTGATGGTCTTGAAATTGTCCAAGTCCACAAAAAGCAAGGCATTTTGCCGTTGGCTGCGCACGCTGGCTGTGATTGCCTGTTCCAGCCGGTCCATCATCAGACGGCGGTTCGGCAACTGGGTCAGCGGGTCGTAAAAGGCCAAATGCTGGATTTGCCCCTCCGCCTCTTTGCGCGAACTGATATCCGAAAAAATGGCCACATAGTGGGTGGTTTGCCCGGCCTCATTCTTGACGGCGCTGATGGTCAGCCATTCGGGGTAGACCTCGCCGCTTTTGCGGCGGTTCCAGATTTCGTCTTGCCACAGGCCGTCGCGTTCCAGCGTGGCCCGCATGTCGGCATAAAACGCGTCGTCGTGCCGGCCCGACTGCAGCAGGCGCGGGGTTTGCCCGATGGCCTCTTGTGCGCTGTAGCCGGTGATTCTGCTGAACGCAGCGTTCACCCGCATGAAAACATGCCGCGTATCGGTCACCGCCATGCCTTCGTGGGACTCAAAAACGCTGGCGGCAATGCGCAGTGCCTCTTGTGCGCGCTTGGCCGCCGTTACGTCACGCAAGTGGGCCTGGATCAGGGCTTGTCCATCAATGTCCATCCGGCACAGGGTCACATGGGCTATGAATTCCTTGCCAGTGTCCAACCGGAGGTGCGTCCATTCAAAACTCAGATATTCATCCGGCGAGGCCAGCATTTGGGCTAGCAGTCGATCCGCCAGAACGCGAGAATCCTCACCATCGGCCTGTGTTGCGGGCGAAAGCGCGCTGGGGTGTTGCAGCAATATGTCTGCACGCGTGCTGGCGCCAAAGAGGGCCAGCGCTGCGGGGTTGCAGTCGATGTAGCGGTCCGCGGTCATGATCAGCACGGCATCCACGGCGGACTCGAAAAGCGTGCGGTGACGCGTCTCCGAGCGTTGCAGCTCTGCCGTGCGCTCGGTGATGCGTGACTCCAGCAGTGCGTTGGATTCCCGTAGCTGCGCATCGGTGCGGCGCCAGCGACGGCTAAAGCGAAACGCCATCCAGAGCCCAAGCACACTGGGCAGTAGCAAAATGGCGGCCGCTATCAAGGTGACCTGTTGGACCTGCGGATTGATTTCTGCCAGCAGGCCGGCTTCTTGGCGAAACAGAAACAAGCGCCAGCCGCTTTCCATTTGGGTGTCAAAGCTAAGCCAGCGCACGCCCGTGGAGTCGGTGGTGTTGATGCGCTGGACTGTGCCACTGCGGCTGGGTGATTCGACGGGAGCCCCTGTGTGGATGCTGGTGAAGTAAGGGTGCGAGACCAGGGGTTCGGCCACTGCCTGGTTCAATCGGCTGAGGTCGCTGCTGGCTATTTTTTTGCCCTGCTGGTCCAGCAGTACCGCCTGGTCAAACGGCGCGATCTTGGCTGCGGCCAGTAGCGGCGAGAGGTGGGTCAGGTGCAGTACCCCGCCCAAATGCAAAACGATGTGCCCCTGCGCGTCCAGCACGGGCATGTCAATGACCACGGCGGGAATGCCATCGGCACCGACAAAGCTGTCGGACACCACCAAGGCGCGGGTCTGCGTGGCCTTCTCAAAATAGGGCCGATCGGCCAAGTTGTATTTTTTGAGCCCCTGCTGTACCGCAAAAGGGTGCGAAATGTAGTGGTCGCCTTGCGGGGTGAGTACGAACAAGACGGAAAATTCACCCAGGGTGCGCAACTGCTCCAGTAGTTGGCGTTTGGCCCCTTCCAGGTGCTCGGGCAATCCATTCACGCTGCGGTCTACCTGTGCCAGCTCTGGTAGTCCTGAAAACTCGGGTGTCGTGGCCGCCAAGCGCAGCAGATCGGTAGAGCGCCCAATGCTGGCCCGAATATCCTCCTCCAGTGAGGAGGCGAAGGCTACATGGTCATTCGACCAGCGCTCCAGCGCCCAGGTATGCAGCGAGTCGCGCAACACCATGACCAACATGGCCAGCGACAACAAGGTTGGCACCATGACGATGGCCAATATTTGGTGTCTTTGCTGCAGACGCATGGGCAATCCATTGGTTGGGTATGTGGCGCATGGTAGTGCAATTTTGTGTCGGAGTTAGCGTTGCGCTGTTGCCAGGCGCAAGGCCAGCCCGACAAACACCAGACTGGCCGTCCGGTTCAGCCAAGCCTGCGCGCGCAAGGAGCGTTGAAACGCTTGACCGAAGCTGGCTGCAAAGTAGGCAATGGCCCCGAATGTGAGCAAGGCAGCCAGGATGAAGACGCCGCCCAGAAACAGAATTTGCCCTGCCAGAGCTCCGCGTGCCGGGTCGGCAAACTGCGGCAAGAACGCGAGAAAGAAAATGGCCACCTTGGGGTTGGTGAGGTTCATCAATACACCACGCAGATAGGTTTGCCGTGTGGACAGGGCCGGCGTGGAGCCGGTCGCCTGAATGCCCACCGGTGCGTGCCAGGCGCCCCACGCCAGCCACACCAGATAACCCGCGCCGCACAGTTTGAGGACCGTGAATGCGGTGGCGGATGCAGCAAACACCGCAGCCAACCCCAACGCCACGGCTGCGGTATGAAACAGCAACCCTGAGCACAAGCCCAGCACCACCAGCATGCCAGCGCGCCGACCATGGACTGCGGAGTGCAGCAGCACAAATACGTTGTCAGGCCCGGGCGCCAAAGCAAGCAGCACCGAGGCGGCGAAGAAGGTGAGGGTGGTGTCAAATGTGGGCATGGTGGTGCCCAGTTTAAGCGCGGATCAGGCCAGATACAGCGCGGCCAGGCCCAATACGGCGGGTACGGTCTGTATAAAAAGAATGCGAATTTGCACGGTGGCTGCACCCCAGACACCGGCCACGGCCACACAGCTCAAGCCATAGACCGTGAATGCCTGGGCGGTGGCTGCATTGGGGATTAGAAATCCGCAGGCCAGCGCCACGGCCAGAAAACCGTTGTAGGCGCCCTGGTTCGACATGGCCGGTGCCATGGTGTCGGCCTGCTCTTTGCTCAGGCCAAACACCTTGCGGCCCCGGCCCTTGAACAGCACGGTTTCCAGTAGAAAAATATACACATGGATAAAGAGCACCAGTGCGGCGATGACTTTGGCGGCGATCAACATAAAAAATCCTTAGAAAAATGGAATGGATGGCATTTCACAGCGCACCCGATGTTCGGAAGTCGATAGAATACATAATTACGTTATGTAACACAAGTCCCAAATGCGACACACACAAACCACTCCCCTGGTCGATGGCCGCAAGGCCAACGCCGAGTCCACCCAAGCCGCCCTGCGCGCCGCAGGGCGGCAGCTGTTTGGTCAACTGGGCTATGAGGCCACGTCCCTGGGCGCCATTTGTGCCGAGGCGGGGGTGACCACGGGTGCGCTGTACCACCACTTTGGCGACAAAAAGGGCTTGTTTGCTGCGGTTGCGGAGGAGCTGGATGCCGGGCTGGTACGCCTTGCCAGCCGCGCCCGTGACCGCGCCATGGCCCAAGGGGCGGATGCCTGGACTGCGTTCTTGGCGGCAATGGACGCCTTTTTGCAAGCCGGCATGGACCCGGCCGGTCGGCGCATCGGCCTCACCGATGCCCCTGCGGTGCTGGGTACCCAAGGCTGGCTGGAAATCCGGGAGCGTCAGGGCCTGGGCGCCATGGTGCAGACCGTGAGCGCCTTGCAGGACCTGGGGTTGCTGCAATCTGGCGACCCGCGCCTGCGGGCCCGTCTCATTTTGGGCTTGCTCTATGGTGCGGTGGAGGCCTTGGCACATGATGGCAAGCCTGCCGATGAGGCATTGGCTGACGCCCGCCATCTTTTACACGCCATGCTGGCTGGGATGCGGCCTTAAACACGCTCGCTGTCCAGACCGCGACACCGTGTGGGGTGTTGTTGAATTTACTATTCGGACCCCGCAACCTGCGGTCCGCACCGTTCAACCGAAAAAATCACCCATGGCCCACTACACCGCTCCCCTGCGCGACATCACCTTTGCCCGCGACGAACTGCTGAACTACCCCCAGCACTACCAGGCACTGGGCTACGAGGAGGCGAGCCCGGACCTGGTGCAAAGTGTGCTGGAAGAGGGCGCCAAGTTCGCGCAGGAAATCCTGGCGCCCCTCAACCGCGTAGGCGACAAGGAGGGCTGTACCTGGAGCGCGGGCGGTGTGGTCACCACCCCAACCGGCTTCAAAGAGGCCTATGTCCAGTACGTGGAAGGCGGCTGGCCGGGCCTAGCGTCCGCGCCTGAATTTGGCGGGCAGGGGCTGCCCGGATCGCTCTCGCTGTCACTGGGTGAAATGGTGGGCCAGGCCAACCACGCCTGGGGCATGTACCCCGGCCTGTCGAACGGTGCCAAGCGCACCATCGAAGCCCACGGCAGCGATGCCCAAAAGCATGCCTACCTGCCCCAACTAACCTCGGGCGTCTGGACCGGAACCATGTGCCTGACCGAGCCCCATTGCGGCACCGACCTGGGCCTGTTGCGCACCAAGGCCGAGCCCCAGGCCGATGGCAGCTACCGCCTCAACGGCACCAAGATTTTCATCTCCGCTGGTGAACACGACCTAGCCGAAAACATCGTGCACATCGTGCTCGCCCGGCTGCCCGATGCGCCTGCGGGCACAAAAGGCATTTCACTGTTCATCGTGCCCAAGTTCCTGCCCACTGCGGACGGCAAGGTCGGCGCACGCAATGGCGTGGTGTGCGGTTCCATCGAGCACAAGATGGGCATCCACGGCAATGCTACCTGTGTGCTGAATTTTGACGGAGCCACCGGCTACCTGATTGGTGCGGAAAACAAGGGCCTGAACTGCATGTTCACCTTCATGAACGCGGCCCGTATCGGCACCGCCATGCAAGGCCTCAATAGCGCTGAAAACGCCTTTCAGGGGGCCATCCGCTACGCCCGCGACCGCCTGCAAATGCGCTCCCTGTCGGGCCCCAAGGCGCCGGACAAAGCGGCCGACCCTATCATCGTGCACCCCGATGTGCGGCGCATGTTGCTCACCACCAAGGCGTTTGCCGAGGGCGGGCGTGCTTTCATGTATTTTTGCGCCCAGCAGATGGACATTGCCGCCGACAGCAAAGACCCGGCGGCACGCGACCACGCCGAGCAGTTGCTGGCCCTGCTGACCCCGATTGCCAAGGGCTTTCTTACCGAGACCGGCGTTGAATCGGCCATCCACGGCATGCAGGTGTACGGTGGGCACGGTTTTATTGCCGAGTGGGGCATGGAGCAAAACCTGCGCGATGCCCGTATCTCCACTTTGTACGAAGGCACCACCGGCATCCAGGCGCTGGACCTGCTGGGGCGCAAGGTGCTGGCCAGCCAGGGCAAGGCGCTGGCGGTGTTCACCAAGATCGTGCACCAGTTTTGCCAAGCCGAGGCTGACAATGCCGCGCTGCAGGAGTTTGTGGTGCCGCTGCGCGAGATCAACCAGGAGTGGGGCGGCCTGACCCTGAAGATCGGCACCGTGGCGATGCAGAACCCCGAAGAAGTTGGCGCCGCCTCGGTCGACTACCTGATGTATTCGGGCTATGTGGTGCTGGCGTACTTCTGGGCCGCGGCGGCCAAGTTGGCCAGCGCCCAGCTGGCCGCTGGCACCACCGAAGAGGGCTTCTACCGCGCCAAGGTGCAGACGGCACGCTTCTACTTCCAGCGCATCCTGCCGCGCACCCGCAGCCACCTGGTGTGTATGGAGTCGGGTGCGGCCAACTTGCTGGACATGCACGCAGACGACTTCCTTATCGGAGCCTAAACGGCCTCTAGCCCCCGTGGAATGTTCGCAGGCAGCTACGTTTTTTATAGCGTCTGCGTGGCCAGTTGCCGCGCTAGAGTGTTGTGCCGTTCCACCAGCGGGCCCAGGTCCACGGTGGTGAGTTGCCCCTGGCGCACCACCACCCGGCCGTTGACTACTGTGTAGTCGGCCTGCGGGCTGGCGCACAGCAGCAAGGCACCCACGGGGTCGTGCACAGCACCGCCGGCAAAGCCCAGCGTGTTCAGGTTGAATAGCGCCAGATCGGCGCACATGCCCACGGCCAGGTGGCCGATGTCGCTGCGCCCCAGCACCTGAGCGCCGCCGCGGGTGGCAACGCTCAGGGCGTCGCGCACCGTCATCTCGGCGGGCCCCAGGTCGCAGCCAAAGAAGGTACGGCGTTCACCGTTGGCCAACGTGCGCACTTCGGGCGGCTGCATGGCACGGCCCACGCGCGCCAGCAGCATCGCCTGTCGCGCTTCGTTCAGCATGTGCGCGGCGTCGTTGCTGGCGCTGCCGTCCACGCCCAGCCCCACCGGCACGCCCGCATTGAGCATGCGGCGCACGGGGGCAATGCCGCTGGCCAGCCGCATATTGCTGCACGGGCAGTGGGCCACGCCGGTGCGGGTGGCGGCAAACAGGCTGATGCCCTCGTCGTCCAGCTTCACGCAGTGGGCGTGCCACACGTCATGGCCCAGCCAGCCCAGGTCTTGGGCGTATTGGGTGGGTGTGCAGTTGAACTTTTCGCGCGAGTAGGCCAGGTCGTGGTCGTTCTCGGCCAGGTGGGTGTGTAGGCGGGCGCCCAGAGAGCGCGCCAGCAGCGCCGATTCACGCATCAGGTCGCGGCTCACGCTGAAAGGGGAGCAGGGCGCCACCGCCACGTTGACCATCGCGCTATGGGCGGTGTCGTGGTAGCGCTCGATCAGGCGCTGGGTGTCTTTCAGAATAAAGTCTTCGCGCTCCACCACATGGTCAGGAGGCAATCCGCCCTGGCTTTGTCCTACGCTCATACTGCCCCGCGTGGCAACAAAACGCATGCCGATGTGGCTGGCGGCCTCAAT
>CAJASG010000701.1 GCA_903944555.1 uncultured beta proteobacterium | reverse complement strand
CCGAGGCCTTGGTGCGTGCGGCCTGGCAGCAGACCCTGCAAACGCCAGTGTGTGATGTGCTGTGGCGCACCAGCGATGATGCCGGCGAAACCTTGTTACCCAGTACCCTGGTGCAACTGCTGCAGCTGGGGTTGGATGCCGCAACCGAAGGCAAGGGCGAACCCGCCCACGCGGTTGATCCGCGCCTTGAGCGTACCGTTCCGCTGGTCCCAGTGCTGCCGCCGCTGCCTACCGGCGAGTTGCTGCCGGTGCAGCAGCTCTCTGCCAGTGCCTATGAAGATTTGCGCAACTGCCCCTACCGGTTTTTTGCCCTGCGCCAACTCGGTTTGAAGCAAGTGGATGAACTGGACGGCGAGGTGGACAAGCGCGACTTTGGCCTGTGGCTGCACGAGGTGCTCAAACGCTTCCATGAAGCCCTGTCCGCCCAACCGACTCCGCTTTCCGAGCCGGACCGCACAGCACGGCGCCAGTTGATGGATGCGGCCAGCGTCGCCACCACCGCGTCCATGGCATTGCCGGAAGGCGAATTTTTGCCCTTTGCTGCCGCTTGGCCGGCGGTGCGCGAGGGGTACCTGGACTGGTTGGTCAAGCACGAAGCCAGCGGTGCGGTTTTTACCAGCGCCGAAGTGGCGCTCACCCAGCGCCTGGGCGATTTGAAACTGGTGGGGCGTATTGACCGCATCGATACTTTGCCGGACGGCAGCGTGATGGTGGTGGACTACAAAACCGAACCCGCAGCCAAGACCAGTGCGCGCATCAAGGAGCCGCTGGAGGACACCCAAATCGCCTTTTACGCCGCCCTGTTGTCGCACGACACCTTGCTGGGGGCCTATGTGAATGTGGGCGAGCGCGAGGCCACCAAACCCTACCTGCAGCCGGAAGTAGTGGAAGCCCGTGATGCCTTGATTGAAGGCATCCTGCACGACATGGCACAGATTGCGCAGGGCGCGGCGCTGCCTGCCTTAGGCGACGGCACGGCGTGTGATTTTTGCAATGCCCGCGGCATGTGCCGCAAAGACTTTTGGATATGAATACCCCCCACGATCGCCCATTGCATGTGGCTCCCTGCCCCCCGAGGGGGGAAGTGCTATGACCCAAGCTGCTTTTGAACATAACGGCGTGTTGGTGGCGCGACAGCGCTTTTACGAGATCGCCTGCGACCCGCGCCGCAGTGTGGCGGTGGAAGCCTGCGCCGGTGCGGGCAAGACCTGGATGCTGGTGTCGCGCATGGTGCGCGCCTTGCTGGAAGGATGCGCGCCGCAGGACATTTTGGCCATCACCTTCACCAAAAAAGCCGCCGGTGAAATGCGCCAGCGGCTGCACGACTGGCTGGCCGAATTTGCCCACGCCAGCGACGCCACGCTGCGCCAGGAATTGCTGCACCGGGGTTTCACCGTCGAGCCCACGCCCGCGCAACTGCACACCTTGCGCCAGTTGCATGCCACGCTGCTGGGCAGTGGTCGGCCGGTGCAGATACGTACCTTTCATAGCTGGTTTGCCGCCTTGCTGCGCAGTGCGCCGCTGGGCGTGCTGCAGGAGCTGGGTTTGCCCACTGCCTACGAGCTGCTGGAGAACGATGCCAAAGCCGTGGCCCAGGTGTGGCGGCGTTTTCAAACCCGGGTGGCGCAGGACGCCGTGGCGCGCGACGATTACATGGCTGCGGTGGCCACCTTTGGTCGCCACCAGACCATGAAGGCTCTCGAAGGCGCCTTGAACAAACGCGTGGAGTTTGTGTTGGCCGATGCCCATGGTGTGGTCGATGCGTCGGTGCAAACTTTTGCCCTGCAGTTTCCTGACTTTACCGGGCTGGCTGCACCGCAGGACCGGCTGGCACAGCCCGTCAATGAGGCCCTGTTGCAGGACACCGCCCGCGCATTGGGTGCCTCCACGTTGGTTACCTGCACCAAAGCCGCCAGTGCGCTGGAGCGGGCCACCACCGAGGGTGATTTCTCTGCCATGTTCGATGCCCTGCTTACGCAAAAGGGCACGCCGCGCAAGTTCAGCGACAAGCTGACCGGCATTGCCACCGTGCAGCAGGCGCAGGAGCTACTGGTGCGCGTGGCCGATGCGCAAGCCCAGCATGGCGCGTGGTTGCATCAGCAGCGCATGGCCAGGTTGGCGCGTGGCCTGCTGGACGACTACGCCGCGCTCAAACGCGAGCGCGGCTGGATCGATATGGGCGACCTGGAGCGCGCGGCGCTGACCCTGATGAGTGACATCAGCCTGAGCGGTTGGGTGCAAGAGCGGCTGGACGCGCGGGTGCGCCATTTGCTGATTGATGAATTTCAGGACACCAACCCGCTGCAGTGGCAGGCTTTGAGCTCTTGGCTGTCGGGCTACGGCGGTGCCGGTCGTGCGCCCAGCGTTTTCATTGTGGGCGACCCCAAGCAGAGTATTTACCGCTTTCGCCGCGCCGAGCCGCAGGTGTTCAAGGCGGCGAAAGAGTTTGTCGTGGACGGCCTGGGTGGTGACCTGCTGAGCTGCGACCACACCCGGCGCAACGCCCCGCCCATCATCGCCCTGGTCAACCAGGTGATGGGGCAGGCGCAGGATGTCGGGGACTTTGACGGTTACCGGGCGCACAGCACCGAATCGTTGGAGGCCGGGCAAGTATTCAAGCTGCCCCGCATCCTGCGTGACGCTGAGCTGGCTGATGTAGCAAACGCCGCAAGCCAGGGCGGCAGCGGGTTCTGCTCCGTGTCCCCCGGGGCCGTTG